>CAKKRN010000057.1:0-3209 GCA_919902745.1 Syntrophaceae bacterium
GGTCAGCGTCTATGAGAAGTATGTCGATTTCACCTTCAATGAGGATGACCGTGCCGCCGGTCTATGATTCAGGCCATGCTCTGTTTCGATTGCCGCCGAACGCTTAGAAGATCGTCGATGATTGCCCTCGATGCGCACGGATCGATTCCATCGGAAGCGCGTCGCGGCCGGTCGCCGCGAATCTTCGTGATGTGCGGCGGATTTACGCTCCTGGAGGTGATGATCGCGATGGCGATCCTGGCCATCACCCTGGTCGCCGTCTACCAATCCCAGTCCCAGAGCCTTTCGATGGCGGGCGGCTCCCGTTTTCTCACCACGGCCTCGCTTCTGGCCCAGAGCCGGATGGTGCAGATCGATGCGGCGGATCCAAGGGAGGTCGCTGCCGGAAGCGGCGATTTCGGGGAAGACTTTCCCGACTATCGGTGGCAGGTGGAGATCGGGGAGACGGAGATCGAGGTCCTGAAAAGGATCAGCCTCACGGTGACAAACAGCCGAATGGTCGTCCGCAACAGCTACCGTCTGATCCTATACAAGGTGGTGCTGCGATGAAGGCGAAGGGGTTCACGCTGATCGAGATCCTGATCGCCGTCTTTATCCTGGGAATCGTTTTGTCCACCGTTTACGCCTCCTACACGGGAACTTTCCGGATCATCCGCGCAACGGAAACCGATGCGGAGCTTTACGGCATGGCGCGAACCGTTCTGGAGCGGATGACCCGGGACCTGGAGGCCGTTGCCGCCTGGAAAGGGGCGTTTACCTTCACGGCCAGGCCGTATTACCTGGGCGACCGCGAATTTACGCGGCTGATCTTCCGTTCCACGGCCCATATCGCTTTCAGCGAGAGGGAAGAACCGGCCGGGATCGCCGTGATCGAATACGGTGTCGAGGAGGGGACGGAGAAGGAGGGCTATGTCCTCTCCCGGAGCGACTCCCTCTATCGCGATCCGGGAAAGGAAGAGGCGCCCACCGGGGGATTTCTGATGTGCGACCGGGTCGAGACCCTGACCTACCGCTTCTTCGACAGCGCGGGCAAGGAATACGCAACCTGGGACAACGGCGATAACGAGGCGCAGAAAAAGAAGGCGCCGGCGATGGTAGAGATCCGTCTCGGCCTCGTGAACGAGAAGGATCGGGAACATCCCTTTCCGTTCATGACCCGGGTGCGTCTGCCGCTCAGCCCGATGGTGACGCCATGAAGGACGGCTTCGGAAAAAGCCCATATGCTGCGTTGCGCTTCCTCCCTCGTCGTTGCGGCGTACGAGACAGTACGCCTCACTCCTCGGGAGTCGCGCGCCTTGCCTCTGGGCTTTTTGCGAAGCCGTCTGCGAAGCACTTCAACCAGCGGGGCGTCGCCCTCATCCTCGTATTGCTGATGGTCAGCATCATCGTGGCGTTGACGATCCAGTTGAACCGCTCCCAGCGCTCCGAGATCTACGAGGCGGCGAACCTGAGCGACGGCATCCGGTTGCGTTATGTGGCCCAATCCGCTTTTTACGCCGGAGAGGCTATCCTCCTGACCGATAAGAACGCGTTCGACGCGCTGACGGAGGATTGGGCGAGGACCGAAATGCTCGCCCTCAAGTCCGAAGGACTTTTCGACAACGCCTCCTTCAGGCTTTTGATCGAAGACGAGGGGGGGAAAATCCCCATCAACCGCCTGATCAGCGGAAACGGCTACAACACGCAGATCCGGGACCTCCTGCTGCGACTTCTTACCGGTCCCTCTTTTCGTATGGCACAAAGGCAGGCGGAAGAAGTCATCGATGCGATCAAGGACTGGATCGATGCGGATGACGAGGTTACCGGCGACGGCGCGGAGGGGGGGTACTACGCGGGTTTCGACAGGCCCTACGCCGCGAAAAATGCATCTCTCGATTGCATTGAGGAATTATTGATGGTAAGGGGGGTGTCCCGCGAGCTGTTTTACGGTACGGGGGAAACGGCCGGACTCGTGCAGTGCCTCACCGTCTTCGGCGACGGGAGGATCAACATCAACACCGCCCCGAAAGCGGTCCTCCGGGCGCTTTCGGCGGAGATGACGGATGAGGCGGTCAACCGGCTCGACCAGTACCGCCGGGAGGAGAAAAACGACCTTGCCGACCCCACCTGGTACAGCCGCGTTCCGGGGACGACCGGCCTGAACATCCCCACGGGACTGACATCCGTTCGGAGCGACATCTTCCGGATCACGGCCGTCGGCCTCCAGGGAAGGATGATGGAGCGGATCACCGGCATCGTCAAACGGGAAACGGGTGGGAGAAAGGTCAAACTCCTGTCCTGGAGAGTGGAGTAATGCCCGAAAAAATTCTGGGTCTCGATATCGGCGCCGGCAGCGTCAAGGCGGTGATTCTCTCCCGGAAGTTCCGGGGAGGGCGCCGGATTCTAGCCGTCCGCCGGATCGAGATCCATGAGCCGGGCGGCATCCCGGAGGCTATGCAGCAGCTTTTTGCGGACCCGACCTTCCGCGGTTTGGTCTGCATGACGGCGATTTCCCCCGGCCTGCTCTCCTTCCGGAACGTCCGGCTTCCCTTCCGGGACGACAAAAAGATCGGGCAGACCATCGCCTTTGCCCTGGAGCCTTTGATCCAGCAGTCCCTCGACGGGGTCTTCATCGATTATCGGGTGACCGCAAGGGGCGAACAGTCGGAGATCTTCGCCGCCCTTGCCGACCGCTCGCTCGTCGGCGAACGAGCAGCGCTTCTTTATCCCTACGTCCGCGAGACGGCGGTGATCGACATCGACGCCGTTCCGCTCGCCTCATCCCTGCTCAGAAGACCGGATTTTCAGGCATGCGCGATCCTGCTGGACATCGGCGCTCTCGACACGACGGCGATTTTCATAGGAAAAGGGAAGATCCTCCACATCCGCCATTTCCGTTTCGGCGGGGAGATGGCGACCCGGGCGGTAGCCGAGGCGCTGCGGATCGATTTTACCGCCGCGGAAACGTTGAAAAAAAGCGGTGAACTTCCGGAGGAGGCGGGCTCGGCGATCCGGGAGATCTGCGACCGGTTCTTCTCCGAGCTAAAGAATACCCAGGCCTTTCTCCGCGGTCAGGAGGGGCTCGATGAGGCGCCGGCCCGGATCATTCTGACCGGCGGCGGCGCCCGGACGCCGGGGATTGCCGAGGGGCTCTCCCGGCTCTTTGCCGTTGCGGTGGAACAGACGAACCTGATGGCGTCCGGAGGTTTTGAAATCGACACGGCCCTCCG
>CAKKRN010000057.1:3309-6818 GCA_919902745.1 Syntrophaceae bacterium
AAAAATGAGACGTTTCTGGGAACAACTGACGAAGAGTCAGAAACAGATCGTGATCGCCGGCCTCGTTTTCGTGGCGGCGGCGCTGCTCGTTCAGTTTGCCGCCTTTCCTTACTTTGAGGCGCGGCAGAAGGTAAGCGGCGCAATCGCCGGAAGCGAAAGGGCCCTCCGCGAGCTCGCGACCCTCGGCGCGGAGTACGGCGTCCTGCGGCGGCGCTCCGAGGAGATCCGGCGGGTGATCGAACGGCGGCCGCCCGGATTTGCGCTCTTTTCCTACCTGGAAAAGAGGGCCGGCGACGCGGGGGTGAAAACGAACATCAAGTCCATCAACCCGCTGAAGTCCGTGCCGGCGGAGGCCTACGAGGAGACCGCCGCAGAGATGAGGCTGGACAAGCTGACGATGAAGCAGTTGACCGATTTCCTCTATCTGGTTGAGTCCAGAGAGGATCTGGTCCGGGTCCGGAAGTTGTCCGTCGGAAAGATGAAGGAGAGCCCGGAGTACCTGAGCGTGCTGCTCCAGGTATTCACCTATCAAGCCCTGCCCCCGGGGGGGAGTCGATGAGATGAGACCGAGAATCAATCGGACCGTTGCGGGTTACATCCTGGCCGGCGTTGCGATGCTGATCCTGCTTCTCTATCTCCGCTTTCCCGGGGGGGCGGTGACGGATTACATCAAGGCGGAGGCCGCCCGCTATCCAGGGTTGCTTCTTTCCATCGATACGGCCCAGCCCGCCATTCCGCCGGGCGTCACGCTGGAAAACGTCACGGCCGGTTTTCGGGGGCGCCCGGAAGCGACCCTCCATGCGGACCGCCTTGGCATCCGGCCCGGGTGGCTCTCCCTGCTCCGGGGTCGCCTTGCGCTCGTCATGGCCGCGGAGGGATACGGCGGTGATGTCCGGGGACGCTTTGAATTTGCTAACATTTTTTCCGTGAAGGGGCCGCTCTCGGCGGAGATGAATATCCGGGAGATCCGGATCGAGAAGTGCGCCTGGCTCCGGGAAGCCCTGGCCCGTCAGATCACCGGGACGCTGAAAGGGTCGGCCACCTTCAGCGGCGTCGCGGGGTCCCTGAAAAACGGAACGGGGAATATCGATTTCACGCTGGCCAACGGGACCTACCAGCTCCTGGAGAACCTCCTCGGTTTTGAGCGGATTGATTTCAACAAGGTCGATGCGAAGGTCAGTTTCCGCAACGGCGCCCTGAAGATTGCGGGGCTGACCCTGAACGGGGAAAAAATCCGCATTTCCCTGAAGGGGAATATCCTGCTTGCCGACGATTTCCGGGAGAGCCAGATCGACCTGAACGGCTCGATCGAGATCCCGATGCAGGGCAACAAGCGGGTGACGCTGGCCATCAGCGGCACCCTGGGGAACCCGAAGACGAGTTTCATGTAAGAATTAAGGTGATTTTGTGGACTGGGTGCGCTATTTTCATTTTTCACTGTCGGATCTCCGGGGGCTCGTCTCCCGGCGGACGGTGATCCTTGCGGTGATGACCATCTTCATCTACCAGGGGGTGGGGATTTTCTACAAGACCCTGGCGCTTCAGCTTATCCGGATGAGGCCGGCGCCCGCCGTGGAGATCAAGGCCCCGGCGGCGGCCGTTGCGGCCCGGGAACCGGCGGATGCCTACCGCGTGATCCCGGAGAGGAACCTCTTCGGGACGACGACGAAAGCGGTTGCGGACAAGCAGACCGCAACTGCGCCGCAGCAGGACATCGCGCTCCTCTTCGACCTCAAAGGCACCGTCGCCGGCGAGGGGAAATATGGTTTCGCGATCATTGAAGAAAAGGGGACGCGGAAGCAGCGTCTCGTGAAAGCGGGAGATGTCGTCGCCGGCGCAAAGGTGATCCGGATCAAGAGGAACGCCGTGGATGTCCTCGTGGAAGAACAGGAGCGGACCCTCAAGATGGCGGAGATGAAGGAAGCGCCGATCCTCCCACCGTCGGCGGCCGCAACGGCCGCGACAGGGCCATCCCCGCTGCCCGGCGCCCTCGTCATCAATCGGAGCGAGCTCCAGGAGGCGATGGCGGACATGGGAAGCATGCTCAGCCAGGCGCAGGTCCGGCCCTACTTTAACGCGGGGGTTCCCGACGGCTTCATGGTGACCAGTATCCGGCCGGGGAGTCTCTACCAGAAGATGGGGATTGCCAACGGAGACATTATCCAGGAGGTAAACCACCGAAAAATACAGACGGCGGATGACATGTCGGGCCTGCTCACCATCCTGAAGTCGGGTAGCGACATGTCCCTGGTGGTTAAACGCGGGGGGAACCCGAAGACAATGAATTACCAGTTCCGGTAGAAATAAGGCGGGGCAGATGTAGATGTAGGGTGCGTTAGGCGGAAGCCGTAACGCACCAATGAATGAGCGGTGCGTCAAGACGCACCCTACACTCTACACTCAGTACACGCAAAATAGGCGCCGAACAGTATTGAGCCGGCGGCGGTTGGCGTTTCCGTGCAACGTGGTGAAAGGTTGTCGTCATGTATGAAGCCTGCTTCGGGCTGAAGGAGAATCCATTTACGCTGTCGCCGGATCCGCGGTATCTTTACCTGAGTCCGCAGCACCGGGAGGCCCTGAACTGCCTGATCTACGGGATCCATGAAAAAAAGGGATTCATGGTTGTTACCGGCGGGATCGGTACCGGCAAGACGACGCTCTGCCGCTCTCTCCTCGCAGGCCTGGATGGGTCCGTGGCCACGGCGCTCATTTTCAACCCCGCCCTTTCCGATATCGAGCTGCTGAAAACGATCAACCAGGAGTTCGGCGTCCGGATGGGGAGGGGCAGGGGGACGAAGAAGCGGTACCTCGACGCGCTGAACGGTTTTTTGATGCGGAATTTTGCGGACGGGCGAAACGCCGTCCTGCTGATCGACGAGGCCCAGAACCTCCCGCACAGCGTCATGGAGCAGATCCGGATGCTGTCGAACCTGGAGACGGTCCGGGAGAAGCTGATCCAGATCATTCTGATGGGCCAGCCGGAACTTCTCCGGCTGCTGGCGCTGCCTTCGCTCCGCCAGTTGAACGAACGGATTACGGTCCGCTACGATCTGAAGTCCCTTGCCCGGGACGAGGTCCGGCGCTATATTGAACACCGCATAGCGACGGCGTCCGGGCAGGCGGACGGGATCTTTGCGCCGGGGAGCTACGGGTTGATCTACCGCGCCTCCCGGGGCATCCCGCGCCGGATCAACGCGATCTGCGACCGGGCGCTTCTCGTCGCCTACGGACGGGATCTCCGGACCGTCGACCGGCGTCTCGTCCGCGCGGCTATCCGGGACATCGGTCCGGGATATCTGACGGAGGCCGGTTCCGGAGGGATGAACCGGGGCGTATTCGAAATCATCGTCGCCGCTCTTCTGTGGACGGTCCTGCTGCTGTTCACCCTTCAAGGGTGAGGACTGAGTGCTGAGTGCTGAGGACTGAGTAAAAAAAGTGCTGAGTAAAAAAAGTGCTGAGGACTGAGTGCAGAGGACTGAGAATAAAAAAACACTCAGCACTTAGCACTT
>CAKKRN010000057.1:6918-8068 GCA_919902745.1 Syntrophaceae bacterium
CTCAGCACTTAGCACTTGACGGAGGGGGGCAATGAGTTATATCAATGACGCGTTGAGAAAGGCTCAGAAAGAAAAGGAAAATCGTTACGAGCGTTTCGGCGGCGTCATTGCCCCAAGCCCCGAAGGACCGAATCGCCCGCGGAAACGGCGGGTCATTGCCGGTGCGATCGTGGCGCTGGCCATCCTGGTTTCCGCCGCCCTGTTCTTTGCCGTCTATGGCCTGCAGCAGCCGTCCGCTCGACCGAAGGGAGCGCCCCCGCCCCCGGCGACCGTAGCGGAAAATCCCGCGCCAATGGCCGCGGAAAGGGCCATCCGGCCACCGGAAGGGCCGCCGGTGACGCGCGAGGCGGATGTCCGGTATCAGGAGGCGCTGATCGCCCAGCGAAAGGGGGATCTCCGGCGGGCCGAGGCGCTTTATCAGAAGGTCCTGGCGCTCGATCCCGGGCATGTGCGGACCCTGAACAATCTCGGGGTCATTTACATGGGGCAGAAGAAGCGGGGAAAGGCGATCGCGCTCTTCGGCCGGGCCGTTGTGCTGAAAAAGGATTACGTCGATCCGTATTACAACCTGGCCTGTCTCTACGCGCAGACGAACGAAATCGACGAGAGTCTCTGGTATCTGAAAGTCGCCGCGGCCATCGACGGCGGTGTCTTAAACTGGGTCAAAAAGGATGCCGACATGAAGAATATCGCCGCATCCCCGGAATTCAAGAAGATCATGGAGGGGCAGAAAAACTGATGCCGCTTGCACGAAAGATTCATTCTCCAGGGAGGGCGGATGGCCGCTTCCCAGTCCAAAGACCGAGGGGCCTGTCCGGTCGCCTGTCGGGCGCAGCGGATTCGACTTCCGGTTCCCGTCTATTCGCAATCATTTTGGCTTTTTTCGCGATGCTTATGTTCCTGTCGCCGGGGACGGGTCTTGCGGCCCGCCTCGCGGGGGAGGAGCAGCCGGTGACCACCACGCCTGCGGGGCCGCCGTCGTCGTCGAAAACCCCTGAACCGAAAGGAATCCAGGTGAAGACCGAAGCGCCGCCGCCCGCCTCGACCGTCGCGGGTCAGAAGGCTGCGTCGTCCCCAACGCCCGTTGCTCCACGGGCGGTCTCTCCGGCCGTTCCCGGCGGAGCTGCCGGGGTTCCCCAGGCCGTAACCC
>CAKKRN010000057.1:8168-10099 GCA_919902745.1 Syntrophaceae bacterium
TCTTCGTCTATTCCGCCGCCGGGCGCCGGGACGCAGTCCCCGGTTACAACCGCGGCAGGTCAGAAACCGGCGGAGACTTCGCCGGCGCCCTCTCAGACCGCTTCCTCGCAATCAGGCCGGTATGTGACGATTGATTTCGACAACGTCGATATCTCGGTTTTCATCAAGTTCGTGAGCGAGCTGACCGGAAAGAACTTCGTGATCGACGAGAAGGTCAGGGGGAAGGTGACGGTCATCTCCCCGAAGAAGATCGCCGTGGATGAGGTTTACAAGGTGTTCGAGTCGGTCCTCGAGATCTACGGTTTTGCCACGGTCGTGGCGGGCGACGTGATCAAGGTGATTCCCGCCCTGGATGCCCGGGGGAAGAACCTGGAGCTCCGGCTGAAGAGAGAGGATATTGCGCCCGAGGACAAGATGGTGACGCAGATTCTCTCCCTCCAGCACGCGACCCCCGACGATATGAAGAAGGTGCTCGACCCGCTGATCTCCAAGACGAGCGTCATCCTCGCCTACCCGCCGACGAGGATGCTGATCATCACCGACGTCCTCTCCAACATCAAACGGCTCCAGGATATCGTGACCGCTCTTGACGTGGAGGGGGTCGGGGAGCTGATCTCCTACGTTCCTTTGAAGTACGCTTCGGCGACGGAGATGGCCAAATCCCTGGCGATGATCTTTCAGCAGCAGGCCGCCCCCGGCAGGGTGGGCATCGCCCCGATCAAGATTGTGGCGGATGATCGCACCAACGCGCTGATTATCCTGGCGGCGGAAAACGACATGTCAAGGATCCGGGAGCTCCTGACACTCATGGACAAGGAGATCCCCAGGGGGGCCGGGGCGATCCGGGTCTATTATCTCCAGAACGCCAAGGCGGAGGACCTGGTCAAGGTCCTCACGGGCCTTCCCCAGCAGGCAAAACCCGCCGGCGCGGCGGGGACCCCGGCCGCGGCTTCAACCTCGGCAGCCGTCTTCTCCAAGAATGTCCAGGTTATGGCGGATAAATCCACGAATTCGCTGATTATTACCGCCGATACGGCGGACTACCTCATCATCGAGGACGTGATCCGGAAATTGGACATCACCCGGTCCATGGTCTATCTGGAGGGGTTGATCATGGAGGTGAAGGCCGACAAGGGTTTCAAACTCGGTGTTGAGTGGCAGGGAGCAAACGCGGCTTCATATGACGGCAAGACAGGAGCTGTAATTGGCGGCGTCAGCGGAGACAAGGGATCTTATGGTATTTCCAAAAATCTCCTTGCAGGTCAAGGTTTACCATCCGGACTATCATTTGGTGTAATTGGCCAAATGATCAGTGTTGCAACAATGTCGGTCGCCGGGGTCGCCACGACGTTAACATTTCCCAATCTGGCAGCCTTTATCCAAGCCTATCAGAGTGACTCGGATTTTAGGATTCTCTCCACGCCGCAATTGCTGACCCTGGACAATGAAGAGGCGGAGATCACCGTCGGGGAGAACATCCCCTATGTCGCCCGCCAGGACACGGGCGTGGTCGGATCGACGACCAATTACAGCAGCTACGAATACAAGGACGTCGGCGTCACGCTCAAGGTGACCCCCCAGATCAATAAGGACGGTTTTGTCCGGATGAAGCTCGACCAGACCGTCACGAAGGTCGTCTCCCAGTCCGCATCCGTGGACGCTGCGGGGAGCCAGGTGCTGACGCCGACGACCCTGAAGCGCACCGCCAAAACGACCGTCGTGGTCAAGAGCGGGGAGACGGTCGTCATCGGCGGGATGATTCAGGACGATTCCGAGAGCGGAACCTACAAGGTACCCCTCCTGGGCGACATCCCGCTGCTGGGATGGCTCTTCAAATCGCGGTCCACCTCCAATAAAAGAACGAATCTGTTCGTCTTCATCACCCCCCGGATTATCGAGCAGCCGGAAGACGCCCGTAAAATCAAGGAGGA
>CAKKRN010000058.1 GCA_919902745.1 Syntrophaceae bacterium
CGCTTCGTCCCTGGTCATCCGATCTTCCCCTTTCCTCCCTGTTCGGGAGAGTCATAAATGCATTTTGATGAATCATACCTCTTTTAGGAAAAATTCAAAAGGGGCGGTGCGGACGGTGGAAACAAGCTTCATTGACATCCGGGACAGTTTTTTCTATAATGCCTGCAAAATCCAATTCATCCCAACATGGTCGGTGTGCAAGCGGATCCTGCAAGAAGTCGATAAACCGCGTAACCGGCAACGGGAGCCGAAAGAAACCTCATCCGGCCGCGAAATCTTTGGATCGGCATTCGGGAGGAAACCATGGCAAAAGCGGCAAAAGCGAAGCCCGTGGCGGCGCCGGAGGCGACCTGCATCCGGACGGGCGGCAGCGTCGAGGAGATGAAGCAGGCCATTCTCGACAACCTGGTCTGCGTCCAGGGACGCTTCGCCCCGGTGGCGACACGGAACGACTATTACCTCGCGGTGGCCTACACGGTCCGCGACCGCCTGCTCGCGCAATGGGCGAAAACGGCTCATACTTACTATGCAAAGGCGAGTCGGACCGTCTGCTACCTCTCGGCGGAGTTTCTCCTCGGCCCCCATCTGGAAAACCACCTGATTAACCTCGGCCTCTACGACGACGTCAAACAGGCGGTGGAGGCGCTGGGGCTCGATTTTCAGGCGCTGATCGACCAGGAGGCGGAACCGGGACTGGGAAACGGCGGCCTCGGCCGCCTCGCCGCCTGCTACCTCGATTCGCTCGCCACGCTCAACATCCCGGCGATCGGCTACGGCATCCGCTACGAATTCGGCATCTTCACCCAGGAGATCCGCGACGGGTGGCAGCAGGAGGTCGCGGATCAGTGGTTGCGCATGGGGAACCCCTGGGAGGTGGCGCGTCCGGAGATCGCCTACGACATCCCGTTCGGCGGCCATACCGAAAGCGTTCCCGACGACAACGGCCTTTACAAGGTCCGCTGGATTCCGGAACGCCGGATCCGCGGCGTGGCCTACGACACGATGATCACCGGTTACGCCTCCCCGTCGGTCATCCTGCTGCGCCTCTTCCGGGCGGAGGCGACGACTGCTTTCGATCTTCGCTCGTTCAACGTCGGCGATTACTACGGCGCCGTCCACGACAAGATCGGCTCGGAGAACCTGACCAAAATCCTCTATCCCAACGACGAGCCGTTTGCCGGCCGTCAGCTCCGGCTGATGCAGCAGTTCCTCTTCGTCTCCAGCGCGCTGCAGGACATGATCCGCATCTATTTCCAGCGAAAAAAAGACCTGCGACGGTTCCACGAGAAATACGCCGTTCAGCTCAACGACACCCACCCGGCGATCGGCGTCGCCGAACTGATGCGCCTGCTGGTGGATATCCATGACATAGGCTGGGGCGAGGCCTGGGAGATCACGCGGAAGACCTTCGGTTACACGAACCACACCCTTCTGTCGGAGGCCCTGGAAAAATGGCCCGTTTCGCTCTTTCAAGGCATTCTGCCCCGCCATCTGGAGATCATCTACGAGATCAACCGGCGTTTCCTGGACGACG
>CAKKRN010000059.1 GCA_919902745.1 Syntrophaceae bacterium
TCGCCGATCTGGATCGTCCCGTGGTTGTGGATGCCGATGATGTCGCCCGGCCAGGCCTCCTCGACGTTGGTCCGGTCCTGGGCCATGAAGATCGTCGCGTTGGAGAGGACGATCTCGCGGCCGATCCGGTGGTGAAACACCTTCATCCCACGGGTGAACTTCCCCGAGCAGATCCGGAAGAAGGCGATCCGGTCGCGGTGGGCCAGATCCATGTTCGCCTGGATCTTGAAGACGAAGCCGGAGAACGCCTCCTCCAGCGGCGAGACCATCCGGGTCGTCGTCGGCCGCGGACCGGGGGCGGGGGCCATCTCCACGAAGGCGTCGAGCAGCTCCCGGACCCCGAAATTGTTGATGGCGCTGCCGAAAAAGACGGGGGTCTGGTTTCCTTTCAGGTACTCCTCATGCGAAAAGGGATTGGCCGCCCCCTCGATCAGGGCGATCTCCTCCCGAAGCCGTTCCGCCTGGCTCCCCAGGAGTTCGTCCAACCGCGGATCTTCGAGATCGGTGATTGTGATTCCCTTCTCCTTTCGGCTGTCCCGCCCCGGGGTGAAAAGATGGAGCGACTTCCGGTAGAGGTTGTAGACCCCCTTGAAGTCCTTCCCCATGCCGATCGGCCAGGAGAGAGGGGCGCACTCGATCTGGAGCTTGTCTTCGATGTTGGCGAGGACCTCCATCGGGTTCATCCCGTCTCGGTCCAGCTTGTTGATGAAGGTCATAATCGGGGTGTTGCGCATCCGGCAGACCTCCATAAGCTTCTCGGTCTGGGGCTCGACCCCCTTGCCGCTGTCGATCACCATCAGCGCGCTGTCTACGGCGGTGAGGACCCGGTAGGTGTCCTCGGAGAAGTCCTGGTGGCCGGGGGTGTCGAGGAGGTTGATCTCGAAGGCGTCGTAGTGGAACTTCATGACCGACGTCGTGACGGAGATCCCCCGCTCCTTTTCGATCGCCATCCAGTCGCTCATGGCGTGTCGGCCGGCCTTCCTTGCCTTGACGGCGCCGGCAAGCTGGATCGCCCCGCCGAAGAGGAGGAGTTTTTCGGTGAGCGTCGTCTTCCCCGCGTCGGGGTGGCTGATGATGCCGAAGGTCCGGCGCTGATCGATCTCCTGCTTCCGTCGTCGATCCGCCTGGAAGACGGCCGGCGGTGTCTCCGCGGGGCTCACGGATTGAATACCCATAATCATTTCCTGTTCCGATTCCATGATGAAAAAAAATCCCCAACAGCCAAAACCGGCTCCGGGGACGGAAACTTCCAAAAACCGGGTCTCTTCTACGGCATTGGGAGACATTTGTCAAGCTTTTTGATGATGTTTGTGATGATGTTAAAATTCTTGACAAGCCATCGAAGTCACCATAACCTGAGCGCCACGGCAAACGGCGGGGAACTCGGGGACAGATTTCAAATCTGTCCCCGAAAAATGTGCGCCGCAATGAACCCGGAACGGAGGAATGATCCCTATGGTCACGGAAATCTCTTCAAGTCCCAAAGTGATGGCCGGGCACGAACTGCTCGAGAAATTTTGCATCCAGGTGCTGGAGAAGCTAAGTGTGCCACGGGATGAGGCCGAGATCACGGCCAATACCCTCGTGACGGCGAACCCGCGGGCCATCGGCAAGGATCTAAGAATCCCGATAGACCTCTAAGCTTTTGAAATGACCAAGCGAAACCACACCGATGTCAAAGTGATCTTCGCCCTCACGCTGATCCACTTCACGGGCGATTTCTATGGCTCTTTCGTCAGCCCGCTCCTTCCGGTCTTCGCGGACAAATTTGCGCTGTCGCTGGCCCAGGTCGGTCTGATCACCGGGATGATGCGGATGCTCGCCTTTATCGTCCAGCCGGGCGTTGGTTATTTTGCGGACCGCTATCCGTCGCGGATCTTCATCCTTGGTGGGCCGCTTCTTTCGATCATCTTCATCGCGCTGGTCGGATGGGCGCACTCCTTCTGGGATCTTCTGCTCTTTATCGCGATCGGATCGATCGGGTCCTCGATGTTCCATCCCTCCACGGCGGGGATGATCGCAACCTACGCCGGTCGCCGCTTCGGCCTCTCCATGTCGATTTTCAACATGGGAGGGACCTTCGCCTTCGGCGTCGGACCGCTCTGCATCGCCTGGCTCGTCAGCGGCTGGGGTCTGGAGGCGACCCTCTGGACGGCGATTCCGGGGCTCGCCGTGATGGTCCTGCTGTTCAAGATCACGCCCCGGCCGCTCGCGGAGGGGCTCCGGGGGCAGGGATTTTTCGGCGCGGTCCGGGAGGCGTTCGGAGAGGCGTGGAAACCGGTTCTGTTGATCTGGGTGGTCATGGTTCTGCGCACCTTTGTGGCCCAGTCCTTCCTGACCTTCGTTCCCATTCTCTACTCCCGGGAGGGCCACTCCCTCATTTCCATCGGTCTGGTCATTTCCCTCTTCACGGTGGCGGGGGCCGTGAGCGGCCTCCTCTCCGGCCACCTCTCCGACCGGATCGGTTACAAACCGATTTTCTATGTCACCTTCGTCCTGGTTACCCCGGCCCTTTTTCTGATGCTTCTGCTCAAGGGGGAATGGGTTTATCTGGGTTCCGCGCTGGCGGGATTCCTGATGTTCGCCACACTGCCCCTGGGGCTGGTTATGGCGCAGAAGCTGGCGCCGCAGGGCAAGTCGATGGTCTCCAGCCTGATGATGGGGTTCGGGCAGGGGCTGGGGGGGATGATGGCGCCCCTCGTCGGCAGCATGGCCGACCTTTTCTCGATCCGGACGGTCCTCGGCGGCCTGGCGCTGATCCCCCTGCTCAGTATCGGGCTTGTCTGGTTCTTCCCGGAGAAGCGCCTTCGGGAGCAGACCCTGGTCGGTTGATGCCGCCGGCCCTTTATTAGACTCCGGAGAATATTTTTAAGTGAAGAAATCCCGTGTCGATCGTGAAAGAGGGGGGGCGAAAGTGATTTCCGTTCACAACCTGTTTGACGGGTTTTCCCCGGAGCCGCCCGGGGAGGCTGTTGAGGAGATCCTGCGGGCGGAGACCTTCCGGATCGAGCGGATCGTCTCCCGGGGGCAGAACTCGCCCCCGGGTTTCTGGTACGATCAGCAGACCGAGGAGTGGGTCCTGCTCGTCTCGGGAAGCGCCACGCTTTGTTTCGAAGACGGCCGACGGATCAATCTGAAACCCGGCGATCATATTCTCATCCCGCGGCATGTCCGCCACCGGGTGGAGCGGACGGATACGGAACTGGAGACGGTCTGGCTCGCCGTCCATTGGACCTGCGGATCATAAACGCATTTCTGCCGGCGATCTTCTTGGGAAAACCGGTCCGTCCGGTTTAAGCGTACTTGTGAAAAAAAGTATAGCTGACTGAAGTCAAGCATCCGGTGATTTTGATAGGCCTACATCATTTCAATCGGAAACGAATGACGATCACCTTTATGGTACTATGAATACTCCTGGGATGATTACATCCAGTCATAACGAATCATGAACAAGAGGCGTATGAGGAGGGTTTGTCAGAAAAAGGCTCAAATATGCCTTTTAAGTCCCGGCAAATCACAAATATCTGTGCCGTATACGACAATCGATAAATCTGTATGCCGACATGGCCGTCATCCGCAGTTTTTACGCCACCGTGACCCCGAGGCACTCTGAAAAAACGGGCCTTGCAGCCGTCGCTGTTTCCCGGTCATTTTCCGGGGGATGATTCCGCGGGGGGAGCAAGACGCACCACGCCTTTTCTTTCATCGATATCGCCGGGATACGTCATCGCTTCCTGGCTCCGTTCCCGGGTGCGGATGCGGATCACCTCCTCCACGGGATAGACAAAGATCAGTCCGTCCCCCTGTTCGCCGGTATAGGCGGAGCGGAGGATTGCCTCGATCGTTGCCTCCAGATTGCGATCGCTCAGGACGATGTTGACCTGGATCTTGGGAAGCATGTCCACCATGTAGGTTCCTGAACGACCCGCCAGCTTGATGCCGCCCTGGCGTCCATGCCCCCGGATTTCAAATATGTTCAGACCCACGATGCCGATTTCGCTCAGGGCGTCCTTGACATCGTTGACCTTGTCTTCACGAATGATGGCTTCGATCTTCTTGAGCATGGTGCAATCTCCAGGAAATCCAATCCGGCCGGTTTAAGAATAAGACCGCTCTCCGTGGGAGCTGATGTCCAGGCCGACCTCCTCTTCCATGACGGTGACCCGCAGCCCGATGCTCGCACGGAGCAGCCTGGCCAGCACGTAGGTCATCCCGAAGCTGAAGGCCATCGTGACCGCAACAGCCAGAAGCTGAACGCTGATCTGTCCGGGATTGCCGAAAAACAGGCCGTTGGCGCCGTCAGCGTTGACGGCCGTCGTGGCGAAAAGACCGGCGGCGATCATGCCCCAGGTGCTCGTCACGCCATGACAGGCCCATACATCGAGGGACTCGTCCAGCCTGTGCCGGTCCCGGAAACGCATGGCGTAATAGGACAGAGGTGCGGCGACCATCCCGATCACCATAGCTGCCATAGGCGTCACATAACCGGAAGCGGGGGTCACCGCTGCCAGACCGACGACCATCCCCGTGGCGATCCCCAGGGGGCTGGGCCGGCCATCCAGCCAGGAGAGCATCATCCAGACCAGACCGGCCGTCGCGGCCGAGGTGTTGGTGGTCAGCAGGGCGTTCACCGCCACGCCGTTCGCGGCGAGGGCGCTGCCGGCGTTGAAACCGAACCAGCCCACCCACAGCAATCCGGCCCCCAGGACTGTGAACGGTATGTTGTTTGGCTCCATCGGAGACTTGCCGAACCCCTTGCGCGGCCCGATCACCAGCGCAAAGGCCAAGGCCGAAAAACCGGCCGCGATGTGCACCACCGTTCCCCCGGCGAAATCCAGAACGCCCAGCGCCTTCAGCCATCCTCCCTGCCCCCAGACCCAGTGGCAAAGGGGATCATAGACCAGCGTGGCCCAGAGCAGGCTGAACAGGAGAAAGCTTTTGAATTTGACACGTTCGACGAAGGCGCCGGTGATCAGCGCCGGGGTGATGACCGCAAACATCATCTGAAAGGCGGCGAAAAGTCCATGCGGAATAGTCTTGCTGTAGTTCGGATTGGGCAGCGCGCCGACACCGTTGAAGCCCAGGAAATTCAACCCGCCGATGATTCCCTGGATGTCCTCGCCGAAGGCGAGGGAATAGCCGTAGAGCAGCCACTGCACCCCGATCAGGGCCATAAAGGTATAACTCAGAGTCAGCGTGGAAAGGACGTTTTTCCGGCGGACCATCCCCCCGTAAAACAGCGCGAGGGCTGGCGTCATCAACAGAACCAGAGAACAACAGACCAACACCCAGGCGGTGTCGCCTGCATTGATTGGATTCAGCATTCTTCCCCCCATCCTACTTGATGAAATCAGCCCGTTTCGGGGGATGATCAGCAATTATCCCGCCAAGTATAACAAACCGCTGCCTTTCTCGCAAAGAGTCTTCATCGCCGCGCACCTCCTGGCCTGGATCGGATTGGGGGCGGTGCGGCCAAAATGTTCACGTCAACCCGGATACCTCACACGCCACGGCCAACATCATGCATGGCATGGGGGTGGAGGTGGCGCGTGGATGAGGGCGGGCAGGGATTCAGAAGAGGCCCTCTTCCCTGATGCCGTAGCGCTCCTCCATCAACCGGGCCGATTCGAGATCCATAAATGAATCATACGGCTGCGGGACAGATTGCTTTCCGGGACCCGAAACCCCGCCGGCAAGCTGTGCGTCGCACCCGTCGGTGGCACGGGTGGCGATATTGAACGCTTCGCTTCCAAAGATCATCCGTTGCGAAATCATTTCCATGGTCTGGACCTCCATCAACCGCTTGGCTTAAAACGATCCTCAAAAGAATCGACTTTTCATCATGTACCGCAAGAACGGTGCCATCCGGCTATGCCGGAACGAGAGAGGCAAAACGGCTGTAGTCATTATGGTTGTGGTGTATCGGGTCAGGCGGGACTTTTCAAGAAAACGCAACAATATTGTACCAGCTTTCAAAAGCGGCACAAAAGCGTCCGGACGCCCTTGCACAACGGGGAAATCAGGATCCTTCAAAGCGCCATTCAAAAGATGTCCTGAGCGCCAAGGGGACCGATTTTGAAGGGAACAGATTTTAAGTGGTAATCCTCACCCAAATACCGAACAGACTGTTACGTATAGGTAGGTGAAAGAGAGGGCCATCCTGTGGGAATATAATACCTTCTCAAATCATAAAGTACGCGTGAACCGGAAGTACCAAAAAACCGGTCCAAAGCACACATTGCATTTTTCATGGGAACAGTGGTAATCTCGGATACCAATGTTCCGCAAAAACGCTAACATTGGATGTTCCCGCAAGGGTCTGTCAGGCGCCACCCGCGGATGACGGAACGCGTCGGAAGGGTCGAATGTCCCGGGAGGGGAATGAAATGCGGGAAGAAGGGTTCCGCCATGACTTCATCGATCTGGCGACCGTCGCAGGTCGGCACGTCCGGAGGAAAAGAGATCAGCATCCATAACTTCGAAGAACTGGCCGCGCTGCACGCCGTCGCAAAGATTCTGGCGCAGCCGGGGGAGCTGCGCGATCAGATCGAGCAGGCCTTGCAGGAGATGAGCGACCGGCTGGGGATGCAACGGGGGATGATCTCCCTCCTCGATCGCGAAACGGGCAAGGCCTGGCTGGATGTTGCGCACGGCGTTGATATCCAGGGCTTGGACGTGACCTACCTCCCCGGTGAAGGAATCACGGGCAAGGTCGCGCAGACCGGACGGCCGATGGCCTGCGCGAATCTCGGGAAGGAGGTCCATTTTCTCGATCGGACCGGCGCCCGCCGTTTTCTGAACCGTGCAGAGCTGTCCTTTCTCTGCGTGCCGATCATCTACGACGCCCGCGTCGTCGGGGTGCTCTCGGCGGACAAGGTCGCCCGGCAGGTGGAGAACCTGGACCGGGAGCTCGCGATGCTCTCTTCGGTTGCCGAGCTGCTCGCCAAGGCGGTCCACAGCCGCGCCGTCGAAGAGGAAAACCGGCGCCTCCGCCATCTCCTTGGCCGTTCCCGGACGCCGTCGGCGGAGATCATCGGTCATTCCGGGGTGATGCAGAATCTCTTCGGGATGGTTGCCCAGGTGGCCGATTCCAATACGACGGTCCTGATCAACGGGGAGACGGGGACGGGCAAGGAACTCGTCGCCCGCGCGATCCACCGGAACAGCCCCCGCCTCAAGGGGCCGCTTGTCCAGGTCAACTGTGCGGCCATTCCCGACACGCTGATCGAAAGCGAGCTCTTCGGCCATGAACGGGGGGCCTTCACCGGCGCCATCCACCAGCGGCGCGGACGTTTCGAAGAGGCGCACGGGGGGACGATTTTTCTTGACGAGGTCGGGGATCTCTCCGCGGCGGCCCAGGCCAAGTTGCTCCGGGTGCTCCAGGAAAAGCAGTTCCAGCCCCTCGGTTCCTCCCGCGTGGTCCGCGTCGATGTCCGGATCATCGCCGCGACGAATCGGAACCTCGATCAGGATCTCGCCTCGGGACGGTTCCGGGCCGACCTTTTTTACCGTCTGAACGTCTTTCCGCTCTACCTGCCGCCGCTGCGCGAGCGGGGGAGCGACATCATCCTCCTCGCCGACCACTTTGTGTTGAAATACACCCGGGAGATGGGAAAGCCGCTCAAAAAGATCTCGCCTGCCGTGTCGGACATCCTGCTCGCCTACCACTGGCCGGGAAACGTCCGGGAACTGGAGAACTGCATCGAACGGGCGATTCTCCTTGCGCCCGGGGAGACGATCGAGCCGGTGCATCTGCCCCCCTCCCTGCCGCTCCGGGTGAAAGGCCTGGAACGGAAGGAACATGGAAGGCTCAACGCCGTCGTCGAGGCGCAGGAGCGGGAGCTCATCACGAATGCCCTCCGGGAGACCCGGGGGAACCAGACCCGGGCGGCGAAGCTCCTCGGGACGACGAAGCGGATCATCCAGTACCGGATCCGGAAGATGGGGATTGATCCCCGGCCGTACCGTGCGAAAACGACGGATGCCCCTCGCTCCGACGTGAAGGAAGAATAAAAAAGATGTTACATTTTTGTTCTTATTTTTGACCATAAGACAATTTTGTGTCGTAAATCCCCGACCTTTTCCCTCGTCGCGGGGGATGGCAGACGGTCCTCCCGGAATCACAACGCATTTTAATGTCCATGATCCTTGCCGTTTCCGGAATATGGCACGGTTTTGGCTTTAATAAAACTCTTAGACTTTTTCAGTTCCTGGACTTCGTCATTGTGAAGACCGGAGGATTCCGAAAAAATCGATCGGATTTTAATCGATAGAAAGGATGGTTGCCTATGTGCAGATTGTTTTCCATTACGAGCAGGGAGCCGCTTTCCCCGATGGTTGCGATCCGCGCCCTCGATGTCATGAAGGAGGGTCATGACGGATCGGGCGTGGGGCTCTTCCTGACCGATCTTGGCGGGGATTTTGAGCAGTTTCGGGGCGGACCGATCCTCTCCGGGATCTTCTCCAACACGGGGATCAAGGCCCTCGACCGGTACATGATGGACATGGATTTCATGACGAAATACAAGCTTTCTTTCCGGCCGACGAAGCGCCCCCCCGCGGGGACCCCCCGGCGGGACAACTACCTGATCCGTGTTTACGAGTACCCGCCCACCTGGGATAACCTCCCCGAGGAGGAGATTCAGCAGCGCCTGATGCAGTGCCGGCTCCATCTCCGGGAGATGGGGGAGAAGGACGGCTCCATGATGGTTTTCAGCTTCTGGCCGGACGTGATCATGATCAAGGAGGTCGGTGATCCGACGGCCGTGGCGGAATACCTCGGCCTGAACCGCCCGGAGCTCCAGGCGCGGACGATCATGGCCCAGGGGCGGCAGAACACGAACTACTCGATCGATATCTACGCCTGCCACCCCTTCTTCATCCAGGGGATCGCCACGATGACCAACGGCGAGAACACGGCCTTCGTCCCGATCCGGGAGTTTCTCATGTCGCGCAGGGAACCCGGGTACGTCGGCTATGCGTCGGATTCCGAGACGTTCACCCATATTCTCCATTACGCGCTGAAGCATCTGAACCTCGATCTGGAGACCTACAAGCACATCATCACGCCGCTCAAGGACAGCGAGTTCGAGAAGCATCCCGACGGCCCGTGGCTTCGGATGCTGAAGCAGAGCTGCCGGCCGATGATTATCGACGGGCCGAACTGCGTCATGGGCTGCCTGCCCGACAAGACCCTCTTCATGCTGCAGGACAGCAAGAAGCTCCGCCCCGGCGTGGTGGGCGGAAATCCCGGCATGTTTGCCTTCTCCTCGGAGATGTGCGGGCTGGATGCCGCGATCCCCGCGCGCGACAAGAGCCGGGATTTTCAACCGATGAAATATGATACGGTCTTTGTGGGACCGGAACGTCAGGAGGTCGGGCGATGGAACCAGATGGACAGCTTAAGCCGTCTACACTGAGCACGAAGGATCTGCCCTGGCAGATCCTCTGGAGCAAGGAGAAGTGCAACCTCTGCGGCCGCTGCACGGCGGTCTGCCCCGTGCAGGCGATCGAGCTTGGCGTCCACCGGAAAAGGGTCCTGCAGATCACCCTGGGGCTCACGGAAAAACCAGGGAATGTCTTCGGCGTCTACCATGGCGTCCGCCAGCGGACCGATGTCGCCCACGCCTGCATCGGCTGCGGGATGTGCGACATGGTCTGCCCGAACCACGCGATCATGCCGATCCACAACGACGAACCCGACAAGCTCCGCTTCCACATCAACCAGGGCGGCATCCCGCGGCGGCGCGGCGGGCGCCGGAACGCGCCGGGAAGCGTCCTGGACGAGATCAAGTTCGTCCGCATCTCCATGCTGACCGACCCCGCCCTGGACGCCGGACGCCACGAATTCGAGCTCCGAACGCTGCTGGGACGGATCCTCCCGCCGGAGGAGGCGCTCCGGGTCACCCGCGAAGGCGGATGGCTTCCGCCGGTTCGTGAGATCTACCCGCTCATCTTAGGAAGCATGTCCTTCGGGGCGCTCTCCCCGACCATGTGGGAGGGGCTCCAGATGGGGGTGGCCTATCTGAACGAGGAGTTGGGGATGCCGGTCCGGTTCTGCACCGGCGAAGGCGGCTGCCCGCCCCGGCTCCTCCGGTCGCGGTTTCTCAAGTACATCATCCTCCAGATCGCGAGCGGCTACTTCGGATGGGATGAGATCATCCACGCCCTGCCCGAGATGAAGGAGGACCCCTGCGCGATCGAGATCAAGTACGGCCAGGGGGCGAAGCCGGGCGACGGCGGCCTTTTGATGTGGTACAAGGTGAACAAACTGATCGCTGCGATCCGCGGCGTGCCGACGGGGGTGAACCTTCCCAGCCCGCCCACCCACCAGACGAAATACT
>CAKKRN010000060.1 GCA_919902745.1 Syntrophaceae bacterium
TTTTCGGCGTGACCATACAACAGAAAAACAGCAGAAGTCAAGCCCCAAAATACGGCGGAAAAAAACTGTTGAAATATCAGGTTTGGTGTTATAGGCAGCCTTACTTGGAGGCGGGAACATGTCGGCGAACATGGTGGTGGACCATGAACCTCAGGTTTTTTTGTTTTTAAGCGAACTCCTGGGGGAAAAAATTGTTGATCCGGAAGGCCGTCCCATCGGCAGGGTGCTCGATCTGACCGGAAATATCGGCGGGATGTACCCTCCGGTCACCGATATCCTCGTGCGACTGGAAGAGGATCGGCGAACGGTTATGCTTCCGTGGCAACGCATCGCGGCGGTCAACGGGACGTTGACCGCCCAGCCCCTCCTGCCGGAGGATTTCCGGGAACCGGCGCCCCGATCCGGCGAACTCCTCCTCAAAGAGACCTTGCTGGACAAGCAGGTCGTGGACACGGACGGAGCGAAGATCCGGCGGGTCAACGACCTGCAGTTTCTGCTGGCGAACAGAATTCTCTACCTGGTCCACGTGGATGTCGGTTTCCGCGGTCTTCTTCGGCGCGTCGGTCTGGAGAAGCCGATCGGTTTTATCCTCCGCAAACTCTTCGACTACGTCATGACGGATCAACTGATTTCCTGGAAATTTGTCCAGCCCGTCTCCTCGCCGGATCTGCTGCGGCTGACCATCGCCCAGAACCGTCTTGCCCAGCTCCATCCGGCGGATCTCGCCGATATCATCGAGGAGCTCAATATCCATCAACGCTCCGCCGTTTTCCGTTCGCTCGACGTCGAAACGGCCGCGGAAACCCTGGAAGAAACCGATCCGAAAATCCAGGTGAGCCTGATTGAGGGCCTGTCGACGGAGAACGCCTCCGATATCATCGAAGAGATGTCCCTCTCCGAGGCGGCCGACCTCCTGGGGGATCTCCCGAAGGAGAGGGTAGAAGGGATTCTCAATGAGATGGAAAGGGAGGTGGCGGAGGACATGAAGGAGCTCCTCGCGCATCCGGAAGAGAAGGCGGGAGGGCTGATGACCACCTCTTATCTCAGCTTTGCACCTGCGGTGACCGCCGGCGAGGCCATGGAGAAGATCCGTCGTGAAGCCGAGGACATGGATCTGATCTATTATCTCTACGTCGTGGACGGCCAGGAGCGCCTCCTCGGCGTGCTGAGTCTCCGGGATCTGCTGGTGGCGCCGCCCGCGACCATCCTGTCCGATCTGATGGATACGCGGGTGGTTGCGGTGAACATCGAGGAGAAGAAGGAGCGGATCGCCGACGATTTCGCCAAGTACGGCATCCTGGCCATGCCGGTCGTTGATGACGACAACTCCTTGAAGGGGGTTATATTGTTCAAGAACCTCCTCGAAGTGGTGGCGCCGAAATTGGGCCGGTAGGAAGACGATGGATGAGGAAGGCGGCACTGAGCGATGGTTGATTCCCTTTCCGGAGGCATCCGCAGATTCTGGCAATCCCTGGCCGCCCGAAAGTACTGGCGGTCGCTCGGGCTCTTCTTCGCGCTGGTCGGACCGGGGATCATCACCTCGAACGTCGACAACGACGCCGGCGGCATCACAACCTACTCCCTGGCCGGCGCCGAATACGGTCTCACGCTTCTGTGGACCCTCATCCCGATTACCGCGGCACTGATCATTATCCAGGAGATGTGCGCCCGGATGGGCGTGGTGTCGGGCAAGGGGCTCTCCGACCTGATTCGCGAACGGTTCGGGGCGCGGATCACCTTCTACCTGATGATCGTCCTGTTTCTGGCCAATCTCGGGAACACGGTTTCCGAATTTGCCGGTGTTGCGGCGAGCCTGGAGATCTTCGGCATCAGCCGATACATCTCCGTGCCGTTCAGCGCCGCCTTTGTCTGGTGGCTGGTCGTCAAGGGAAATTACAAGTCCGTGGAGAAGGTGTTTCTGTTTGCCTGCGTCTTTTACCTCTCCTACATCGTCTCCGGCTTCATGGGAAAGCCGGACTGGAATGCCGTCGGGTCTTCCCTGCTGAAACCGACCTTCCGAATGGACAAGGGCTTCCTGACGATGACCGTGGGCGTGATCGGGACGACGATTGCTCCCTGGATGCAGTTCTACCTCCAGTCTTCCGTAGTGGACAAGGGGCTGAAGGCGGAGGACTACCCGTACACCCGGATGGATGTTATCCTTGGATCGGTGATGGTGAACGTGATCGCCTTTTTCATCATCATGCTCTGCGCGGTCACGCTCTTCCAGAACGGCGTCCGGATCGAGAGCGCCAAGGATGCCGCCCAGGCGCTGGCGCCGCTCGCGGGGGAATACTGTTCCTGGCTGTTTGCCTTCGGCCTCCTGAACGCCTCGCTCTTCGCCGCCTCGATCCTGCCGATCTCGACCGCCTACACGATCTGCGAGGCCTTCGGATGGGAGTCCAGCCTGAACCGCAAGTTCCTGGAGGCCCCGCAGTTCTATGGCCTCTACTCCCTGATGGTTCTCCTCGGCGCCGGAATCATTCTGCTGCCCGACATGCCGCTGATCCGGATCATGTTCTACTCCCAGGTCATCAACGGGGCGATCCTCCCGGTGATCCTCGTCTTCATGCTGCTGCTGGTGAACGACCGGCGGATCATGGGGAAATACACGAACGGCCCCGTCATGAACATCCTCTCCTGGCTGACCGTCGCGGTTCTCACCTTCCTGTCGCTGGCGATGCTGGTCTTCACGCTGATCTGACAGGCTGTTGAAAAACGCCCATCTGCT
>CAKKRN010000061.1:0-4317 GCA_919902745.1 Syntrophaceae bacterium
TGGTCTTGCCGCAGCCGCTCGGCCCCAGCAGCGTGAAGATCCGGTTGGCCGGGATCGTTAGATCGACCTGGTCCAGCGCCGCGATCGTCTTGCCTTCCGAGTAATAGTTCTTGTTGAGACCTTTGATGCTGATTTCCATTTTTATGACCTGAAAGGTTTCAAAGGTCTGTTATTTCAAGGTTACGGCGTTGCGAAAATCTTCTTGAACTCGCCTCCCCACTTCTTGATCTCGTCATCCGACAGTTCGCGGATCGGGATGACCTTCGCCTTGTCGATTCCGGCGATCGGGGGATAGACGCCCGGGGCGAGGACATATTCGCCCACCTTCTCGGCCATGATCTTCATGGCGTCCTCGGACAGCCAGTAATCCACGAACAGCCTCGCAGCATTGGGATGGGGTGCGCCGGCCGCAATAGCCATTCCCCGGGGAGTCCCCATCATCGGTTGGGAAACCTTTGCCCAATCCAGCGGCGCGGGCGCCTTGGTGATGATGTATTTCGGCATCGAGAGGCCGATCAGCTTCTCACCGCTCTCGATCGGGGCCGGTGTGGGGCCGAAAGAGGCCACGAACATCGGCTTGTTGGCGGCCAGCCCTTTGAGGAACTTCATCCATTCCGCTTCCGATTTGATCACGTTTTCCTTCAGTCCGATGAGCCAGGAGATCGTCGTCGGATGGGAGGAGGGATCGGCCATGACGATCTTCCCCTTCCACTTCGGGTCCGTCAGCTCTTCATACTTTTTGGGGACATCGGCCGGCTTGACCAGTTCCTTGTTGTAGATCAGGGCGGCATACTCAATGCCGAAGCTCTGGATCTTGCCGTCCTTGTTTGCCCATTTCGGATATCCGGCCGCGGCGGGAGAGGTGTATGACGCCAGAACGCCCTTTTCCTTGAGAAATTCAAGGACCGGCATGGGCGCCTGGAGAACGTCGGCCGTGAGCTTGCCGGCCGCATGTTCCGTCAGGATGGTCGCAATGAATTTGGTGGCGGAGAGCCTTGTATACTCCGCCTTGACGCCGTACCTCATCCCAAAATCCTTCAGGATCGGCTCCACGGCAGTGATGTTGGCATAAAACGTCACCTTTCCTTCCGCCTTTGCCTTTTCCACCAGGGCCTGCCCTGCCGAACCCTTCGCATCCGTCCCTGCCGCGAAAACACAGGGGGCCGTAAACAGAACCAAAACGACAAAAATGATGAGTTTCTTCATAGCTTTTCCTCCTTCCACGAATGGCCCCGCACCGTTTCCGTCGTGGGGCATCCAACCGGTGATCGGGGAATCCCGTCCCCCTCACCCCCGCTTAAGCATCCCGGATCTGCCCACAGGACGGGGCGTTCCAAGGACAATTCATTCAGTATTGGGTTTGGTAACACGCTTGGGCGATATTGTCAAATTCGACACTTTTTACGGGCCATGAACGGCGACAGCCGCGTTCAGCAACCGTTACGCCCTTTGACTTAGGATTGTCAAACCCAACGCCAACGGAATGGTTGCACTAATTTTCTCTCCGACCCTGCCGCGGCTCTCATATTTGCTTGACAAACCATTTCAGCTATGGTTTATAGCGAAACTGATTAATTAAACCGGGGCACAGACGATGAAAAAGACATTGACGACGTTCAGCAACACCAAGAGAAAGCGCACCCATGGTTTCCTCGTGAGGATGGCCACCAGGGGCGGCAGGGACGTTCTCAGCCGAAGACGGGCGAAGGGCAGGAAGAGACTGTCGGTGTAACCCCCGCGGGCGGGCCAAAGGCTGGTCGGTGAGGCCCCGGGAAAGGGGCGGCAGCGCATGGAATCCCAAACCTTTGGCAAGGATGAGCGCATTCGGAAAAGACAGGATTATTTGCGGATCTATGAGCAGGGGGTACGGAGTCACTCGGCGCGTTTCACCATTATCACATGCCGGAACCAAACGGGAATCACAAGGCTGGGCATGACGGTCAGCAAGAAAGCCGGAAACGCCGTACAGAGAAACAGGATCAAACGCCTTTTGCGCGAGTTTTTCAGATTGAACAAGTCCAGGCTTCCAGCTTCGCAGGACATCGTGATCATCGCTAAAAGGGGCATATTGCCGCTGACCTACAGAGATGTTTGCACGGAACTGGAGAGTCGCCTGATCCGCAGAGCCGATGTCTGAAAATCTTTTCATGCAGATGCTGGGGAAAGTTTTTGTGGTGCTGGTCCGCACCTACCAGGTCTGCATCTCGCCCTTTTTAGGCCCCTGCTGCCGCTTTTACCCCACCTGCTCCGAATACGCGATCATCGCCATCCGGCGCCACGGTCCCTTCAGGGGGGCGTTTGCGGGGTTGATGCGGCTTCTTCGCTGTCACCCGCTGCACCCCGGCGGGTATGACCCGGTGAAATAAAAAAATGTTCGTAAATTGGAGGTATGAATGGACAAGAGAACCCTTCTCGCCGTTGTCCTGTCGGTTGTTGTGTTGATGGTTTATCAGAACTTTTTCGTCAAACCGCCGGTCAAGACGGCGCCGGCGCCGACCCAGCAGGAGGCCTCCGTCTCTTCGCAGACGACGGCGCAGCAGGCGCCACCCGCCGATCCGGGAAAGGCGTCGGCGCCGGCCGCAATTCAGACGGCAACGACGGGCCGGATGCCGGCAGCCCAGGCCGTGACCGGCGACGAGCGCGACGTAATCGTGGAAACCCCCCTCTACCGGGCGGTTCTCACCACGCGGGGCGCCGCCCTGAAATCCTTTCAATTGAAACAGTACAAGACAGCGGTGGCAAACAGCGAGGATATCGTCGATATCTTCATGCGGCTGATCGGCCAAGGGAAGCCGAAACCGGAAGGAGGACCGAAGCCAATCGAGCTCGTTCATGTTTTGGAGGGTATGCCGAGGCCCCTCTCCGTCTCCTTCCCTGATTCTACCGTCAATATCCCGGATGACGGGTTCTACGAGGCGGACGGCAGCCTGCTCGACATGACGAGAGGCGTGGAGCCGCATCGACTGACCTTCACCCACTCCTATCCGGGGGAACTCCGGATCGACAAGACCTTTACCTTTCATCCGGACAAGTACAGCTTCGAGTTGGAGGTTCGGGTCCACAACCTCGGCGCCGCCCCCTTGAACCAGAGCGGCGGCTTGACCTGGTACCAGTATGTCGATCCCAATGCGCCGACGGACAGTTACGGCCACGACGGCCCCGTCTCCTACATCGCGAAGAGCATGGACCGCCCCGAGGTCAGTAAGATGGAAGCGGACAAGACCCTCGGACCCGACGTCTCCTGGGGCGGCTTCGAAAGCAAATATTTCATCGCCGCCATGATCCCGCAGAACCCTTCGCTGACGAGCTTCCGGATGACGAAGGACACGAACAACCTGATCGCCGTCGGCCTCAAGGGTCCGAAGAACGTGATCCCCCCAGGTCAGCCCGGCGTTTTCAACTACGCACTTTATCTGGGGCCGAAGGATTACAATATCCTCAAGGCCCAGAACCTCGGCCTGGAGAACGCGATCGATTTCGGCGACTGGCTCAAGTGGCTGGCGATCCCGCTGTTGATCACGCTCAAGTTCCTCTATGGCTATGTCGGCAACTACGGAATCGCAATCATCATCCTGACCATCCTGATCAAGGTGATTTTCTGGCCCCTCGGAAACAAGAGCTACAAATCGATGAAGGAGATGCAGAAACTCCAGCCGAAGATGGCCGCCCTGCGCGAGAAATACAAGGACGACAAGACGCGGCTGAGCCAGGAATCGATGGCCCTCTACAAGACACACAAGGTGAACCCGCTGGGCGGGTGCCTGCCGATGGTCGTGCAGATCCCCGTCTTCTTCGGTCTCTACAAGGCCCTGCTCTACGCGATCGAACTGCGTCACTCCCCACTCTTCTGGTGGATCCAGGACCTATCCGCAAAGGACCCCTATTACATCACACCGATCATCATGGGCGGCACGATGTTCATCCAGCAGAAAATGACCCCCACGGGGGCGGATCCGATGCAGGCGAAGATTATGCTCTTCATGCCGATAATCTTTACCTTCATGTTCCTCAACTTCCCGTCGGGATTGGTGATCTACTGGCTGTTCAACAACATCATCAGCATCGGCCAGCAGGTGTACATCAACAAACAACCGGCATAGAGGTGCATTGAACAATGGAAAGAATTGAAATCGAAGGCAAATCCATCGATGAGGCCATAGAAAAGGCGTGCAGCGCGTTTCAGGTTCCACGGGAGAAGCTCAACATCGAGATCATCGCGGAGGGAAACCCCGGCTTTCTCGGTCTGGGGGCAAACAAGGCACGAATCCGTGCGGGGCTCTTTTCCATCGACATGACGCTCGACGACGTTTTCCCCCG
>CAKKRN010000061.1:4417-6111 GCA_919902745.1 Syntrophaceae bacterium
GAGGAGACGGAGGAGGCGATTATTCTGAACATTCGGGGGGACGGCAGCGGCCTGCTCATCGGAAAGCGGGGGCAGAACCTGGACGCGATCCAGTACATCGTCAACAAGGCGGTCCACCATTCCGCAAACGGACACAAGATGATCGTCATCGACACGGAGGAGTACCGCAAACGGCGCGAAGAATCCCTCGTCGCCCTGGCAATGAGGCTCGGCGAAAAGGTCAGGAAAACGAAGAAACCGGTAACCGTCGGCCACATGAACGCCCATGACCGCCGCGTCATCCACATGGCCATGCAGGAGGACGAGACCCTGACCACGAAGAGTCGCGGCGAGGGTGAATACCGGAAGATCGTGATCCTGCCGGCCCGTCGCGGACCGGATACTTCCGCGGCCTGACGGAAAACGGAGGGGGGAGGCCCTGATCCGATGACCTTCAGGGACACCATCGCAGCCATCGCCACCCCGCCCGGGATCGGGGGGGTCGGTTTGATCCGCGTCAGCGGACCCACGGCGGAGGGGATCGCCCAACGGCTTTTCCGCCCCTTGCCCCCCGGAAATTTCCTCTCCCATCACCTCTATCACGGCAAGATCATCGCTCCGACGACAGGCGCCATTCTCGACGAGGTTCTCGTCGCCTTTTTGAAGGGACCCCATTCCTACACCGGCGAAGATACGCTGGAGATCAGCTGCCACGGTGGGCCGCTGATCCTCCGGACCGTACTCGAAGCGGTTTTCCAAACCGGGGCGCGTCCGGCCGAGCGGGGGGAATTCACACGGCGCGCCTTCCTGAACAACCGTCTCGACCTTGCCCAGGCAGAGGCGGTCCTCGACATCATCACCGCAAAGACCCGGCCGGGACTCGCCGCCGCCATCGATTGCCTGAGCGGAAAACTCTCCGAACCGATCGAGGCGATCCGCAGCAAAATGATCGACCTCCTCGCCGGGATTGAAGCGGCCATTGACTTTTCGGAGGACGACGGCGTCGAGGAGACGACTGATGAAGCCCTTCCCCGTATCCGGAAACTCATCGACAAGATCGCCGCCCTTGCCGCGACGCACCGGCAGGGGCGGATCTATCGGGAAGGGATCGGCGTCGTCATCGCCGGCCGTCCGAACGTCGGCAAATCCTCCCTCCTTAACCGCATCCTCGGCGAAAAACGGGCGATCGTCACCCCCATCCCGGGGACGACGCGGGACTTCATCGAGGAAACCGTCGACATCGGAGGGATCCCCGTCCGCCTGACCGATACCGCCGGGCTTCGGCTCCCGGAGAACGCAATAGAGAAGGAGGGGATCGATCTCGTCTGGGAGCGCCTGAAGACGGCCGACACCGTTCTCGTCCTCCTCGACGGGAGCGCGGACCTTACGGCGGACGATCGGAAACTCCTCGCAAAAATGATATCAAAACCGATGCTCGCGGTCCTCAATAAATCCGACCTGCCGCAACGCCTCGATGAAAAATCTTTGCGGGGGCTCCTCCCGGAGGGAACCCCCCCGGCCATCCGGATCTCCGCCAAGTACGGCGATGGGCTTGACCGCCTGACCGCAGCCCTCCGCGACCTGGTCCTCGCGACGCCGGCAGAGGAGTCGCCGGAGGCCATGATCGCGCATCTCCATCAGAAAACCGCCCTGGAGAAGGCGTCGGCCGGCCTCGCGCGCGCCCGTGAGGGTCTGCTGGCCGCCCTCCCGCCCGA
>CAKKRN010000061.1:6211-8413 GCA_919902745.1 Syntrophaceae bacterium
TCAGGAGGTTTCCATGCCGGAATACCAGCACCAGGAACCGGGAACGGAGGTCCGGTTTATCGCCGGGCACTACACCATCGTTGAAGAAAGGCGGATTATCCACCATAGCCGGGAGATTCTCATTGTCGTGGGGATCGCCGCCGTCGAGAGCACCTGCTGCGGCACCCAGGGGTGCCGTTTTGTGAACGTGCCCGGCTACGTTGTCGATTGGAAACACCGTCTGACCGAAACCGGCCTGCCCGCGAGCGAGGTCGAAACCATTGAAGACGCAGAGGAGCAAGCCAAGATCAGGGAAATGCTCAACCGCCAATTCCCCTACTCCCAGATCCTCTTCCCGGTGTGATGTTTGATAAAAACCGTTCACGTTCTTTATCAAAAAAGGGAAACAAGTATCGCCAGCGGGCACAGGGTCAACTTTTCTATGTTGTCGGCATTGCGGTTACGTTCATACAATACTTTATGATATCGAATATCTGAAAATGCTGATGGAAAATGCCTATTGACAACGGTCATTGGCAGAGATACAAAACACACACTTCTTAACATCAAAAGGTGATCGTCTCATGAGCCGGCATAAAATCATTACGGCGGATTCACGTTCCATGCTTGAAACTGCGGACGAATCCGTTCATCTGGTCATCACGTCGCCCCCTTACTGGCAGCTCAAAGATTACGCCAGCGCCGACCAGATCGGCTTCAATGACACCTATGAAGACTACATCAACAATTTGAACCTGGTCTGGAAAGAATGCCACCGAGTCCTGCATGGCGGGTGTCGCCTGTGCATCAATATCGGCGATCAGTTCGCGCGGTCCGTCTATTACGGCCGGTACAAGGTCATTCCCATCCGGACCGAAATCATCAAATTCTGCGAGACGATCGGTTTTGACTACATGGGGGCCATCATTTGGCAGAAGGTCACGACATGCAACACGACCGGCGGTGCCACGATCATGGGATCGTATCCATATCCCCGAAACGGCATCATCAAAATCGATTATGAATTCATTCTTCTCTTCAAGAAGCCGGGTGCTCTCCCTCCCGTCGGCAGTTCGGAACGGGAGCAATCTGTCCTGTCGATCGAGGAATGGAATGAGTACTTTGCCGGGCATTGGAACTTCCCCGGGGAAAAGCAGGATAAGCACCTTGCCATGTTTCCGGAAGAACTACCCAAAAGATTGATCAAAATGTTCAGCTTCGTCGGAGAAACCGTCCTCGACCCCTTCCTGGGCAGCGGCACCACCTCTCTGGCGGCGAAACGTCTCCAGAGGAACTCGATCGGGTACGAAATCAACGACGATTTCCTGCCGATCATCCGGAAAAAAATAGGAGCCGAACAGGGAGACATCTTTGATAAGACCATCATTGAGATTGTCAAACGCAAAAGCGAGTGCGCAGATTTTCGGCAGCACATCAAAAAACTTCCGTACATGTTTGAGGATAAAGTCAAATTCGACAAGAAGATCGATCCCAGAAAACTGACCTTCGGCTCCAAGATCGAAGCCGATAACGATAACGGAAAGGAGAAGTATCTTCATTTTAAACGCGTTGTCTCCCCGAACACGGTTGAATTCAACAATGACATGATCGTCAGACTGCTCGGCATCAAGGTCCTGGAAGGGAAAGAGCCTGGAGCCATGAAATGGCTCTGGGATAAACTGAAAGGACAGAGCGTTTACCTGAAATTCGACCAGATCAAATATGACGAAAACAACCGCCTTCTTTCCTACCTTTACCTGAAAAACAACACGTTCATCAATTTCCATTTCCTGCGGTCGAATCTGGTCCGGGTCGATGAGACATTTCCGTTTCGATATCAAGCAAAGTTCAAATCCGTTGTGGAAGAGGGAAATCTCTCATGAAGAAAATCAGGATCAAAAACGAGGAAGTTACAAAACTGCTTGATGCGGAGATTGTTTCGTTTCCAAAATATGCCACCCAGTTGATCAATCTGGCGAATCAGAACGCCCAGGGCACCAGACCGGAAGTCGTTGGACAGATGAGTGATCTGATTCAGGAATTCAAAGGACGAAGAATCAGAGAATGGGAAGAGTGGTATCTGAGTCAATATCCCGAGGCGATTGAGAAGGCGAAGACCAAGATCCTGCTGATGATGGAGAATTTTAAGAAGGTCATCACGTTGATCGATGCGGAAATGATTGAAGCCTGGGTTCGGGACCTTGTCATCGTCAAGACGTTTGT
>CAKKRN010000062.1 GCA_919902745.1 Syntrophaceae bacterium
AGCAGAAAAACACCCAGGGACATCAGAATGCCGACGAGAATGAAAGCGGCGCCGAAGGCCCCCCTGTCTCCGAAAACCCCCAGAAGCGTCGGGAGGAAACCGCCGCCGATCAGGTTGGCGATGAAAATGGTTAGCGAAACGGAGAGGTTCCGGGCGCCAAGCGGGACGATCCGGGAGAGGATCGTGAACCCCGCCGGGAAGAAGCAGACCCCCAACATCGGCTGAAGGAACATCATCGGAATGACCCAGCGGCCCGGAAGAATGCCGAGAAGAATCGTCGTCAGGCCGGTGAAGAGGATGACGGCGGCGATCGTCGGTTTCGGGCCGAAACGGTCGGAGATCCATCCGGAGGCGAGGGCCATGGCGATCACCGGGATCCTTGATAAGCCGACCAGCGTGTTCGCCATCCCCCGTTCGAAGCCCCGCTCGGCGACGAGATAGAGGGGCATCATGCTGTAGATGCCGATGCTCGAACCGATGGCCAGGCCGAACAGAACGACCATGATCCAGAATGCGGGCTTGCCGATCAGCAGCCGGACGTTGACAGGCGAGGGCGCCTCCCCGGTGAATTCGCCGCCGGCGCCGAAACGCAGAAAGGTCAGGCCCAGGATCACCGAAGCGAATCCGATCAGTGCGAGAACCCCCCGCCAGGGGACAAAGACGAGCATGCCTTCCACGAGCAGCGGGGCTGCAATGTAGGCAAGGGTGGGGGCCAGTTCATGTACCGAAATCGCCTTTCCCCAGTGAATGGGAAGGGTCGAGTTGGTGATCGTGGTGATTCCCGAGGGAAGGTAGATCCCGGTGGAGGCGCCGAGGAGGATCAGCCCCAGACGGATGGTCCAGAGGTTTTGGCTTGCGGCAATCAGCAGGAAGACAGAGCCGCCGGCGACGGCGGCCAGGACGATCGTCCGGCGGTGCGTCAACCGGGACGAGACAAACCCCGATCCCAAGAGCCCCGCCGAATAACCGATCGCGATCAGCAAAAAAAGGCCGCCCGCCCCGGCATGGTCGAGATGGAGTTCCTGTTCGATGACCGGCATCAGCGGGGCCAGCACGATCCGCGAGAGAAAATTGACGAGAAAGATCCCGGTCAGCAGCGTCAGCAGGAAGAGCTGGGATTTTCCGGCAAGCGGGGCGTCCGTCATGGACCGACTTCCGGGCGGTTCATCGCCATCCGCTTCCGGCCCTCCCGGAAGAGAACCTCCATCTCGTCCGTCGTCACCGACTCAATGAAACCGCGGCCGAAGCGCGGATGGGCGATCGCGTCGCCCTTCTCGTACCGTTCCGTCCATTTGTAATCCCAGACGACGGCATCCGGGTTCATGGCGGCGTTTTGCGCCTCCCACTGCCTTGCATCCGCCGGGCGGACCACGTTCGGCCGGGGCGCCGCCGCCCCGCCCCCGTTTTGCCGGACGGCCGGAACAAAACGCCTCTTTTCCGGCGTCGGTCCATGATAGCGGTGGTCGGCGCCGCAGGTCCTGCACTTCACCCCCCGGACCGCTCCCCCCATCTCATACAGAACGATGTGGGCCAGCGTGAAACCGCACCGCGAACAGAAGGCGTCGATATTTTTCCCAAC
>CAKKRN010000063.1 GCA_919902745.1 Syntrophaceae bacterium
CGCCCGTTGCAGATGGCCTCGGAACGGAGGCGCCGGCCGATCGTCTTCTCCATCTGGCGTCCCAGCCAGAGCACCCGGTCCACGTCATACCCGTGTTCGATGCCCATTTCGTCGATCATCACCAGGAGATCCTCCAGCGTGACGAGGCCCACATACCGGGGATCCCTGTAGTAGTATTCCCCCGTTCCCCGTACGGGACAATCGTCGAGGAAGTTGGTCGGCTGCCCGCCCAGGCCGCCGAGCGTCGCCTCGAAGCGGCAGATACCCGCCTGAAGCGCGGCCAGAACCGAGGCGGGGGCGATCCGTTTCGTCTCGTGGAAATGGGCCAGATGCACCTCCGGGCAGGGGATGGCGTCCATGATCATGGAGTAGTACCGATAAACCTGGGCCGGCGAGGCGGAGCCATCGTGGTCCGCGTGTTCGATGTCGTAGGCGCCGAGTTCCAGGAAGCGCTTGGTAAACTCCACGGCGTCCTCCATCCGGGTCGCCCCGGTGATCGGGCTCCCCCAGATGGTGCTCACCGTGCCGTTCATTTTGATCCCGACGTCGGCGGCCTTCCTTATGCACCGCTCCACCTCTTTCCAGTACTGCGAAAGGGTGGTGCCGGAGTTGGCATAGTGATGTTCCGGGTCGGTGGAAACCATCATCAGGATCCGGTCCGGGCCGACGCCCCGCTTGCTGAGTTCGATCGCCGTGTCCACGGCCTTTTCCCGGATGGTTACGGCGGTAAAGGTTATCTCCGCCGGGTTGATCCCCCGGCGCTCGCAGTTTTTCTTGAACCGATCCCCCCGAAAGTAGGTCAGCACCTTCTCGGCGTCACGGAACTGGGGGATGCCTTCGGGATTGCCGAGGTTCGTCACTTCGATCTCCCGGCATCCCGCAAGGATCATCTCCTCGCCGTAAAAGATCTTGGCCGCCGTGGAGACGGTCTTCTCCTCGTGCTGAAATCCGTCGCGGATAGTAATGTCGCCAATGGTCACCTTCTTCGGCATGCGGGGGAAAATCTTCCAGTAGTCGTACTCCGTCATAAACCTTTTCTCCTTTGCTTTCGTTATGGTTT
>CAKKRN010000064.1 GCA_919902745.1 Syntrophaceae bacterium
CTCTCGCCGGCCCCCTGCTTGAGGGAGGGATAGACCGACTTTTGAAAACGGCCGTAGTCCATGTTCGCGCTGAATCCCTTCAGGCGCCCCGAGGCGATCAGGAGCTTTGCATGAAGGAGGAAACGGATCTCCCGCGTGATCATGGCCATGATCCTCAGCGGCGGGACACCCTGATCGAGAAGATCCCTCGACGCCCGGAGGGCGGCCGTCAGGTTGCGTCCGGTCAGCGCCCCCGTCAGATCGAAAACGGTATCCTCCTTCGTCCGGCCGATGACGGCCTCCACATCCGCCGCCTCGATGACCGCCTTCTCCGCTGAATATGTTATCAGTTTTTCGATCGCACCCAGGGACTCCCGGAGGCTGAAACCGGTCTTCTGTCCCAGGGCGGCCCAGGCGCCGGAGGAGAGTCGTTTCCCCCGCTCCCCCAGGAGCCCGGCGGCCATCTCCATCACGGCCTGCTGCTGCCTTGCCTCGCCCTTGATCTTTGCGAAGGTCAGGATGCGCCCCATGGTCGAAATGGCCTTGAAGAGCCTTTTCCGCCGGTCCACCGTCTCGGCCGTCAGGATGAGGTGATTCCCCTCCGGCATCCCCCCGGCCAGGACCCGTTCCAGGCGGTCGGTCTCATCCGCCTTCTCCTTGACCGGCACAAGACCCCGGCTCACGCAGAGATCCACGGCCCTGGGAAGCCAGCTCTCCCTGCCCTCGCCGCCGTCATCGGGAACGATTTTCTGCCAGAAGTCGTCATCGATTTTCCGCCAGCCGCCCTCCCGGAGGTCGTCGAGTTGCAGTTCCGTCAGCGCCAGGAATTGCATGAAATCCGCTGCCGCCCGGGCGGGATCCGGTTCGAGCCGCTCGCGGATTTGCGCGATGAGGGGCGCGAGGATGGTTTTCGACTGGAAAAGACGGGTCTCCCGGACAACCAGCACCTTGCGTCCGGGAAGAAGGGGAGGCGTAATGAGGGATTCGCAGAGGGAACCGACATCCTCGTGTTCGCCGTCCGTCACGAAGAGGTTGAGTTCACGGTCCCGGGCATCGGGAATCAGGGAGGTCGTGATCTTCTCGACGGCGTCCCGGAGACGGAACTCCTCATCCCCATAGAGGAGATAGCAGGGAACGGCCTTCCCCCGCTTCAGCTCGGCGAGGACCGCCTCCAGCGAAGCGCCCCGCCCGGTATCGTCGTCGTGAAGAGCCAT
>CAKKRN010000065.1:0-5144 GCA_919902745.1 Syntrophaceae bacterium
TATCCGTCGCAGGCGGTTGAAAAAGATGGTTCATCCGGTTCATGCGTACTTTTGATTTGATGACCTGTTGAATTGAGCCTTGACCGACTTTCTACAACTACTCATCCGTCGTGTTTCATTAAACTGAGAATTACAGATCGAAACAAAGTAACGCCGGGCGTCAGCTGCTGCCGAAAGCCGAAGCGACGCAGGAGCGGAGGCTGTAGGCAGTCAGCTGCACGCCTTGGTTAGGCGCAGGTTTGGGCACGGACATCGGGACTCCCTACGCCTGCCGGCCAGGAACCGCCTAGCACTCTGACTCCGCCCCCAACTTCGCCATCACGCGTGGCAAATCACCCAAATCGGGTATCGTGATCACGTCAGGTGGTCCCATCTCTGGCCCCGTGCGGTTCAACCAGACACCGATCCATCCCGCTTGGTGCGCTGCACGGGCATCCGTCTCCAGCCGGTCCCCCACATACACGCATTGTGTGGGATGGGCCGCAACCGCGTGACAGGCCCAGGTGAAAATACGCGGATCGGGTTTCGCCACCCCTACGGCCTCCGAGGTGACCACCACGGTAAATCGTGCGACAATCCCGAGGATCTCGAGTTTCTTCGCTTGCTGTGAGGTATGGCCATTACTGAGAATGCCCAGGGTGTGCGCTGCCAGTCGGTCGAAACACGGGAGCACATCGGGAAAGGCGCGCCAGGATTGCTCATAGTATGCCAGGTAGACGCGAAAGAGTCGATCCGCTTCCTCATCCGCCATTGCGGTGGGGAACACGGCGCGGATGCGGCGACGCCGTTGCTCAGGAAAACTCATGGCTCCAGCAAGAAACGCCGCCATATACTGCTCGGCCACGTGCTGCCAGAGCGCAACAAAGTCCGGCTCGCACTGGGGCAGTCGGCGACGAAAATGCGCATAAAACTGCTGTGCGGCTTGCGTTTCAGCAGACGTATGATCCAAAAGCGTGTCGTCAATATCAAAGAAGATGACCATAAGTGACCTGGTTGGCGCCGAACAATGTATATATAGATCGGTATAAAACCCCAAACACCGCAATATTTGCCGTATAAGACGCTGACGGAAATTATGATATTTCGGTAATAAACGTCATTGTATCTAATACTTGCTGCTGAACATCGTTTTTATCATGGCGTTTTATACGGATCCGCATAAAAACCCCTCGACTTCTTTATCGGTAATAAAAAACCCCTCTTTTTATGCATGAGACGGGGTATTTGCCAGTCAGTCCATATTTCCCTCGGATGTTTATACAGAATGGAACGTATTCAACTGCCGTTATATTCAGTGTTTTATTATCACGGTTTTCGTTTGAAAGCTACAAGATCAAGCAAAATATCAACTTATTTCTTTCAGCTACGCATTAACCGGTGGAAGCTCCCACGTTGAAATACGGGGCACGCAGGTTTCGCCGCCGGTCAGATCGATCGACCGATCCCCCTTTGGCTTCTCTTTTCCCTGATGTTCAGCTCCAGCCAGACCGTACATACCGCCCGGCGCATTTCCTCCGGTGAATCCCCATTGCAAATAACGATATCCGCCCAGCTTGCGGCGATCGATCATCCGGTCCTCGTGGTGAATCTCCTCTCAAAACCATTATGAATAAATGAGCTCATAACCGACGGACCTTCCCTTTCCGATCCGTTTCAACACTCCCAGTTGATGAAGTTGATCCAGCTCCCTGTATGCGGTAGCCGGGCTGATTTTTGCGATTGCGGCATATTTCCGGGTCGTCAGCTTTCCTTCAAATCCGCCCGGTTCGTCGAGAATGCGGTTAATCACCCTGCGTTGCCGCTCCGTCAGCGGCGCTTGGAGGTGCTGTTGCCAAAACCGGACCTTCGCGGCCACGTCGGCAAGAACCGTCTCCGAGTGGTCGACAGCCCTTTTGAAACAATCCAGGAACCAGAGCAGCCAATCCGTGACGTTGCCACTTCCCTTTGATGTTTTTTCCAGAATTCTATAGTAATCGTCTCGATCGGCCATGATCTGCGCCGATAAGCTGTAATAGCGGATTCGTTGTCCGTCGTCCTGCGCCAACGCCATATCCGTCAAGGCGCGGGCGACTCTGCCGTTGCCGTCATCAAACGGATGAATGGCTACAAACAAAAAATGGGCAATGGCCGCCCTGACTATACCCTCCAAAGCGCCTCGACTCTCTTCCCACCAGAGAAGAAAGCGGTTCATTTCCAAATCCATTCTGTCCGCGGGCGGCGCTTCATAGTGGATGATTTCCCTGCCGAGCGGTCCGGATACCACTCGCATCGGCTCCGGGCTTTTGCGCCAGGAACCGGCTTGTACCTTGTAAAGGCCGGAATATCCCGTTGGAAAAAGAGATGCCTGCCATCCCCACAGACGCTCCGGCGTCAGCGGTTCTGCATGATTCCGGGTGGCGTCGAGAAGTATTGCCATGAGGTTGTCGATGCGCCGGTCGACAGGAAGACCCGCAGAAGGAAGACCCAGCTTACGGGCCACGGATGAACGCACCGAGCGTACATCCAGGGATTCCCCTTCAATTGCTGATGTTTTTAGGATTTCTTCTGTAAAAAATGCCGCCTGAACTTGATTCTCCAAGTCAAAACCAATAGAACTGACGGCATGGAGAAGCCTGCCTTGCAATTGGCGGCATAACCCAAGAGAAGAGAGGATCGCATCCGCGTTCCACGTCAATTGGGGCCAATCAGGCTGCTGCCATACATATTGATTTGATTTCATCGCTTAATCAAGTCATGTACTGATGTGATTGTCGCCTATTATCACATCATACCCAAAAATAGCAAAAGAATTTCACACGAGACGAAATGGATGAACCTGAAAAATATGAAGATTCCCTGTTGAAAAGTGCGGCACGCAGGTTTCGCCGTCGGTCAGATCGATCGACCGATCCCCTCCCGGCGTCTCTGTTCCCGGATGTTCAGCTCCATCCAGACCGTACATACCGCCCGGCGCGTCTCCTCCGGTGAACCCCCATTGCGGATAACGATATCCGCCCAGCAAAGTTTCTCTTCAATCGGCATCTGCGCGGCAAGCCTCCGCTCCGCCTCTTCCCGGCTGAAACCGTCGCGCGCCATCACTCTTTGAATCTGCTCTTCGGGCGTGATGTAGACAAGGAGAATCAGATCGACCATCTCCTTCATGCCTGCCTCGATGAGCAATGGAATATCGGACACGACGATCGCGTCCGCACGCCTCTCCCGTATCTCCGCCAGCCGCCTTTGCCACTCCTCAAAGATCGCCGGATGGACGAGGCGGTTGAGGAGTTCCCGTTTCTCTCGATCGGCGAAGACCGTTTCTCCCAGCTTTCGGCGATCGATCGTCCGGTCCTCCTGGAGGATCTCTTCTCCAAAATGGCGGATGATCTCCCGCCAGACCGGCCCTCCCGAACCTTCGACGGCATGGGCCATCTCATCGAAGTCGATGAGGATGGCCCCCTTCTTGGCCAGCATCCGGGCGACGGTCGATTTACCGGAGGCAATCCCTCCTGTCAGACCCACATTCAGCATTGACCTTCCCGTAGATCCTCCATCCTTACATCAGCCGAAGCCCCGGGCAGTGCGCGGGAGAAACGCGTGAAGGGTGGAGTTTTTTCGCCCTCGCTTTACACCTCACGCCTTACATTTTTCAGGTTCCGCATGAAGATGATCCGCAGCCCCTCGATGGTTAGCATCTCGTCGACCACATCGATCTGTTTCGCCTCTTTGGCGATCAGATTCGCAAGCCCCCCGGTCGCCACCACGAGCGGTTCGGAAGCGCTTTCCGCCTTCATCCGCTCAACGATCCCATCGACAAGCCCCGCATAGCCGTACATGATGCCCGCCTGCATACCGCTCACCGTATCCTTGGTGATGATCAAGCTTGGCTTGCAGAGTTCCACCCGGGGGAGCTTGGCCGCCTTCTCGAAGAGGGCCTCACTGGAGATCATGATCCCCGGGGCAATGCAGCCGCCCATGTATTCCCCCCTGGGTGAGATGTAATCAAAGGTTGTCGCGGTTCCAAAATCGACGATGATCATCGCCCTCTGGTATTTTTCATAGGCGGCAACGGCATTGACGATCCGGTCCGCCCCCACCTCCTTGGGGTTGTCGTAGAAGATGGGCATGCCCGTCTTCACACCGGGTCCGACGATGAGAGGTTCGATGCCGAAGTATTTCTGACAGACAGGCTCAAGGATGTTCAGCATCGGCGGGACGACGCAGGAGATGATGATGTCCTTGATCGCCTTCGAACTGATCCGGCTGTTCTTGTAGAGGTTCAGGATCAGCATCCCGTACTCGTCGACGGTATGATCGATGACCGTCCGGATCCGCCAATCGTGGACCAGTTCCTCTCCGTCGTAAAGGCCGAGGACCGTATTCGTGTTTCCCACATCGATGACCAGAAGCATCTCTCACCCCTTCATGATCAGGGCGTCGCCGGCGATGATCCGCCGGACGGCGCCCTGTTCGTCGGCAATCAGAAGCGCCCCGTCCCGGTCGATGCCGGCAAACACCCCTTCCCGCACCTCATCAAGGAAGAGGACCCGGAGGCGCTTTCCCGCCATCTCCGCCCGGGCGATCCATTCCTCTCTCACCGGCGCAAATCCGTCGTGCAGGAAGATCTCATACCACGGTTCGAACCGCTCACAAAGCAAAACCAGCAAATCCTCCCGAGAATGGTCCCGACCCGTCTCCTCCCGGAGCGATGTGGCGGTCTCGCGGTGCGCCGGATCGAAATCCGCCTTCTCCATGTTCACGTTCAGGCCGACCCCGACGATAACCGAATCGATCCTCCCCATGGCCATCCTTGTCTCCGTCAGGATGCCGCAGACCTTCCTGCCGCCGATCAGGAGATCGTTCGGCCACTTGATCCCCACGCGTTCGGGACAGACGGCGGAGATCGCCTCCGCGACCGCCACCCCCGCCAGCAGGGTGATCTGTGCGGCATCGTGCGGCGGAATCGCCGGCCGGATAATGACGGAAAGATAGAGATTGCACCCGGGCGGCGACTGCCAGCTCCTTTGCAGACGGCCCCTTCCGGCGGTCTGACGATCGGCGAGGACAACCGTCCCCTCGGGGGCGCCCCCCTGCGCAAGCTCCATCGCGACGCGGTTTGTCGAATCGACCGTCTCCTCGTAGTGGAGCCGGCAGCCGATCCTTCTCCC
>CAKKRN010000065.1:5244-9834 GCA_919902745.1 Syntrophaceae bacterium
ATGTTTCCCGAGGCCTCAAGAGGGATCTTTCCCCCGACCCGCGTAACCGCGGCGGCCATCTCCGAAAGGCCCATGTTGTCCAGCAGGACCGAGTCCGCACCGGCAACCAGGGCCTCCTCCAGTTCCGCCATGTTCTTCACCTCGACCTCAATCAGCAAGGTGTGGGGAACCCGGCCGCGGACCCGCCGCACGGCCTCTGCGATCCCGCCCGCCGCCGCGATGTGGTTGTCCTTGATCAGCACCCCGTCATAGAGGGCAAAGCGGTGGTTGCAGCCGCCTCCGGCGCGGACGGCATACTTGTCGAGGATCCGGAGACCGGGCGCGGTCTTCCGGGTGTCCAGGATTTTTGCGCGCATTCCCGCGACCTCATCGACATAGCGCCGGGTGAGGGTGGCAATCCCGCACATCCGCTGCAGGAGGTTCAGGGCGACCCGCTCCGCGGTCAGGATGGAGGCGAGGCTGCCGGAGATCTCCGCAAGGAGATCCCCTTTCCCCGCCTTCTCCCCGTCCCGCCGATGGACCGTGAAGTTCAGGGTAGGATCCAGCGTCCGAAAGACCTCTCCGAAGACCTCGATTCCGGCAACCACCAGCCCCGCCTTGGCCGTCGCCCGTGCAAGGCCCGTCTCATCCCCCCGGAGCGCCGCCCCGGTCGTGACGTCCCCCGCCCCAACGTCCTCCGCAAGGGCGTTCCGGATCAATTCCGTCAACACGTGACGCGGCCACATGATCAACTCCTCTATTTGAAAACCAAGTGCTGAGTGCTGAGGACTAAGTGCTAAGTGCGTAGGGTGCGTTAGCGAAGAGCGTAACGCACCGAAACAAATGGTGCGTCATGACGCACCCTACATGTCTTACTCATCATTACTCGTTACTCAGCACTCAGCACTTGGTTTTCAGCACTCAGCACTATTCTCCCCCGCAAGAACCGCCAGCCTTTCCAATGCCGCATCCAGCGCTGCCCTCTTATCACCAAACACGCGGGCCTTCTGCTGCTCCTTCTTCACGACCGCCTCCGCCGCCTTGGCCAGAAAGTCCGGATTGGCCAGCTTCTTCGCGACGACGGCCAGCTCCTTTTCGACCTTGCCGATCTCCTTTGCGAGACGGCCCTTCTCTCCCTCGATATCGATTACACCCGCGAGAAAAACGTAGACATGCACCGGACCGGCCACCGCCGTTGCCGCTCCTCTCGGTTCCGCCATTTCACCGGTGATCTCCAGCCTCTCCAGATTGGCCAGATTGGCGATATAGACCCGTCCCCTCTCCAGAGAGATCCGCAGCGCTTCGTAGGGCGCCGTCAGGGTCGCCTTCAGCTTCAGCGACGGCGCCACGTTCATCTCCCCGCGGATGTTCCGGATGCGGGTGATCACCTCCATGATCTGCGCCATCTCCTCCTCCGCCTCGGGATCGGAGAAGGATTCGTCCGCCGCCGGGAACGCGCTGACCATGATGGAGCCGGCATCCGCAACCAGGGTCTGCCAGATCTCCTCGGTCAGGAAGGGCATGAAGGGATGGAGCAGTTTGAGCGACGTCGTCAAGACCTCCCGAAGGGTCTTCTGGGCCGCGCGCCTTCCCACCGGATTCTCCTTGCCGTAGAGGAGCGGCTTGGTCAGTTCGAGGTACCAGTCGCAGAACTCATGCCAGACGAATTGGTAGACCGCCGCCGCCGCGTCATTGAAGCGGTATTCGTCCAGCCCCCGGATCACCTCGGCGACGGTCCGGTTCAGCCTCGCCCGGATCCAGCGGTCGGCGATCGATCCATCCTCCTTGCGGACGGGAACCGCGGCATCGTAATCTTCCAGGTTCATCATCGAGAACCGCGTCGCGTTCCAGATCTTGTTGACGAAAAACTTGTACCCCTCGATCCGCTCCTCCGACATCCGGACGTCCCGCCCCTGCGCGGTGAAGGCGGCGAGCGTGAACCGGAAGGCGTCCGTCCCGAACTTGTCCATCATCTCGAGGGGATCGATGCTGTTCCCCTTCGATTTACTCATCTTTTCGCCGTTCTCGTCCCGAACGAGGGCATGGAGGTAGACATCTTGGAACGGGACCTCCTTCATCACGTAGAGCCCCAACATCATCATCCGGGCGACCCAGAAGAAGAGGATGTCGAATCCGGTCACGAGAAGCGACGTGGGATAAAAAGTCTTGAGCGCTTCGGTGTTCTCGGGCCATCCCAGGGTCGAAAAGGGCCACAGCCCCGAACTGAACCAGGTATCGAGGACATCTTCCTCCTGCCGCAGCTTCTCACCGCCGCAATCGGGGCAACGGTCGGGATCCTGCGCGGCGACGATCAGCTTCCCGCACCCCTCGCAGGTCCAGACCGGAATCCGGTGGCCCCACCAGATCTGCCGCGAGATGCACCAGTCGCGGATGTTGTTCATCCACTCGAAATAGGTGGCCTCCCAGGTGGGCGGAACAATGCGAGTCTTTCCGGTAACCACCGCGGCTACGGCTTCTTTGGCGAGCGGGGCAATCCGGACGAACCACTGCCGGGAAACGGCGGGTTCGATGTCGGTCTTGCAGCGGTAGCATTGGCCGATGTTGTGCGTGTAGGGCTCCGTCCCGACGAGGAAGCCTCCCTGCTCCAGATCCCGGAGGACGTTTTTCCGGCATTCGTAGCGATCCTGCCCCCGATAAACCCCGCCGTTTTCATTGATGACCGCGCCGTCGTCCATGACCCGGAGGATCGGAAGCCCGTGGCGCCCGGCCATCGCAAAGTCGTTCGGGTCGGACGCGGGCGTGATCTTGACTGCGCCGGAGCCGAATTCCATCGTGACGTAGTCGTCGGCGATGATCGGAATCCTACGGTTCACGAGGGGAAGGATGACCTCCTTCCCGACGAGATGGCGGTACCGATCGTCGTTGGGATTGACGGCCACCGCGGTATCGCCGAGCATCGTCTCCGGCCGCGTCGTGGCAACCACGATACCCCCCTCTCCCTCCGCGAAGGGATACCGGATGCTCCAGAGATGCCCTCCCTCCGGATGGTACTCGACCTCCAGATCGGAGATGGCGGTCCGGCAGCGGGGGCACCAGTTGACGATATAATCCCCCTGGTAGATGAGGCCGTCGTTGTAGAGGCGGACAAACACTTCGCGGACGGCCTTCGAAAGCCCCTCATCCATCGTGAAGCGCTCGCGCGACCAGTCGCAGGAACAGCCAAGGCGCTTGAGCTGATGGATGATGACCCCTCCGTATCGGGCCTTCCACTCCCACACCCGCTCGATGAACTTCTCCCGGCCAAGGTCGTGGCGCGTCAGCCCCTCCTTGGCCAGCTCCTGTTCGACGACGTTCTGCGTCGCGATTCCGGCATGGTCCATCCCCGGCATCCAGAGAACGTTCATCCCCTGCATCCTCCGATATCGGCAGCAGATGTCCTGGAGGACGTTGTTCAGGGCATGCCCCATGTGGAGCATCCCTGTGACATTCGGCGGTGGGATGACGATCGAGAAAGGCTTTTTTAAACTTCGGTCTGCCGCACGGAAGAAATCATGATCCAGCCAATACCGATACCATCTGGCCTCCGCTTCACGGGGCTCATAAACCTTGGGTAGCACATCGTTCCCCATTCATTCTCTCCGGTAAGTCCGTAAGGGGTGAGGGGTAAAGAGTAAAGGAGTAAGGAGTAAGGAGTAAGGAGGGCTTTACGCCTCACGCCTCACGCCTCACGCCTTACGCCTCACATTCTCAAGGCATTCAAAAATCAAGGGGCTTCCGGCACAGAGAAGCCGACGCCAACCGCGACGCGCATCTGTGACCGCAAGCCCCTGTCCTGTCCGCATTTTCGCTTAATAACGCAACTCTTCCCTCATCTTGCGGATCACAAGCAGCGCGTCCGCTCCCCCCACCGGCTCCAGCGGCGAAAAGGCGCCCGATACCATATTCCTCGCCTCCATGAGACCCCGCGAGGTCACCACCATCACCGCATTGAAATAGGGGAGATCGGCCCGCAGGTCGGGAAAGGGGGAAGAACTGCCGATGAACCGCGTCGCCAGCGCATTGTCCCCCGAGATCTTGATCAGGATATCCTCGATCATCATCGCGTAGGTCGCCCGGTCCACCCGCTCATCCGGCCGGAAGCCCCCGTCCGGATAGACCTCGAGGCCACGCATGCCGATCCGGATAATCCCCTCGATGTCCGCCCGAAGCGGATGGGTGCTGATATCCGCCGCGCTGGTCCGTCCGGCGGTGGTCTGCTTGGCCTTTTCCGGATCCTTGAAGGCGGTATCGAAGCTCTTCGGCGTCCTTCTGGCATAGAGGACGTCGATCTTCAGCTCCTCCATGAAGAGGGCCGCCACATCCGCGCGGCTGATTCGTTCGACCAGCGCAATCTTTTTCCCCGTTACGGTCCCCGGCTTCGCCCGCTGGATCTTCTGCACCAGCTTCCACCGGCCGTCCGCCTCCTTGACGTATTCCCCGTTCAGATCGAGAACCCGGCTGAACATTCGGCCGGCCTGATCCAGATCGAGCGCCGTCAGATAAGCCTCCCCCATAAAATAATGGGGGGCAGCGGCCTTGGGATCGATCAACACCGCCTGGTCGAACGCATCTTTCGAGTATTTCAACCAGGCGTCATCGGGCTTGCATTCG
>CAKKRN010000066.1 GCA_919902745.1 Syntrophaceae bacterium
CCGACATCGACCCCGGGGTCAGGGAGTATTTTATCGGCGGCCGGGCCCTCGGGCTCTATCTCCTTCACCAGGGCATCCAACCTCGAACGGCGCCCGGCGATCCTGATATTCCGCTGATCTTCGCTCCAGGTCCGCTGGGAGGCATTCCCCAATTTCCGGGAACGAGCAAGTGCATGGCCGTTTCCCTTTCGCCGCTGACGGGCATTCCGGGTGTTTCGAATTTCGGCGGCCACTTCGGCGCTTATCTCAAATACGCCGGTTTCGACGCCCTAAAAGTCACGGGAAAATCCGACAGGGGTGTCATGATCGTCATTGACGGTTTCCGTGGGGAAATCTCCGTGACGGATGCGCCCGCCATCGATTACGTCTTCGATATGGAGCGGGAGATCGTCGATCGCTTTGTCCGCGAGGGTCATGATAAAAAAGAGATTGTTTTTTTGACAACGGGCGTCGGCGCCTCCCGGACGACCTACGGATGCATCAACAGCCACTATTTCGATCCGGCCAAGCCTGTGGACGGAACCAAGGGGCTTTTTCGGACCAAGCAGGCTGGCCGGACCGGGCTCGGCACCGTCATGCAGGACAAGAAAATCCGCGCCATCGTCATCCTGGCGAAATATCCGCATGGGGAGAATCCGTACGGCGCAGCCGATTGGGAGAAGGTGAAGCGGGCGGGGGCAAAGCTGGGCGAGGTGGTCCGGGAGGTCGATCCGCAGTCGCTCAAGATGTACCGCAAGGGCTCTGCGGGGCTGATCAACTTCATGAACAAGGAAGAGTACAAATCCCTTCCCGTGAACAACTACCAGTTGGGATCCGATCCGCGGGCGGAAAACATCAGCGGGAAATTTTACGCGGATCACCTGTTCGATCACCGGGGGATGGACGGATGCTTCCCCGGCTGCAATCTGCGCTGCACCAAGGGCGGCTGGGTCACGCTGACCTCCGGTGCGGAGAAGGGCCGCCGGGTGTGGGTGGATGGTCCCGAGTATGAAACGGCCGCCGGTTTCGGTTCCAACCTGGGCATCTGGAATCCAGAATTCATCATGGAGGCCAACTGGCATTGCGACAACTACGGGATCGACACGATCAC
>CAKKRN010000067.1 GCA_919902745.1 Syntrophaceae bacterium
GTTGTGATCGTAAGCGGGGCGAGGACCGCCGTGGGCAGTTTCGGCGGATCGCTCAAGGGTGTCCGGGCCGTCGATCTGGGGGCGTTGGTCATCAAAGAGGCGATCCGCAGGGCCGGTCTCCGGCCGGATGTGAGCGCCGCCGTCCGCGCCTGCCGTCCGGACGTTTTCCGTGACATCGACAAGACGGAAATTCATAAGAAATATTACGATTATCCCGATACGGCCACGCCCGTCTATTTCGACGAGTGCATCATGGGAAACGTTCTCCAGGCCGGGCTGGGACAGAACCCGGGTCGCCAGTCGACCATTTTCGCGGGGCTCCCCGAGGAGACGAACGCCTACACCGTCAACAAGGTTTGCGCCTCCGGCATGAAGGCGATCGCGCTCGCCGCCCAGTCCATCAAGGCAGGCGACGCGGAGGCCGTCGTGGCGGGCGGCATGGAGAACATGAGCGACGCCCCCTTCGCCCTCCCGGACGCCCGCTGGGGATACCGGATGAGCATGCCCTTCGGGAAGATCACCGACCTGGTCGTCTTCGACGGCCTCTACGAGATCTTCAACGGCTACCACATGGGGTTCACGGCGGAGAACATCGCCGCCCGCTGCGGGATTACCCGCCGGGAGCAGGATGAACTGGCGCTCACGAGCCACCAGCGGGCGCGCGCCGCCATCGCGAGCGGGGCTATCGACGACGAAATCGTCCCGGTGATGATCCCCCAGAAGAAGGGGGAATCGGTCCCCTTCCGAACGGATGAGCGGCCGATGGACACCTCGCTCGAAAAGATGGCCAAACTCGCGCCCGCCTTCAAGAAGGAAGGGGGGACGGTCACCGCCGGAAACGCCTCCGGAATCAACGACGGCGCCGCCGCGGTCGTCGTTATGGCGGCGGACAAGGCCAAAGAGCTGGGCCTCAAGCCGCTCGCCCGGATCAAGGGGTATGCGGCGGGCGGCGTCGATCCGGCCTACATGGGGCTGGGACCGATTCCGGCGACGCGGAAGCTCCTCGGCCGGTTGGGGCTGACGATTCAGGACATCGACCTCATCGAGCTGAACGAGGCCTTCGCCGTCCAGGCGATCGCCTGCATGCGGGAGCTGGGGATCGGCCTCGACAAATGCAACCTGAACGGCAGCGGCATCTCAATCGGCCACCCCGTCGGTTGCACCGGCGCCCGGATCACCTACAGCCTCGCCGCGCAGCTTCAAAAACGGGATCTCAACCTCGGGCTCGCGACGCTCTGCATCGGCGGCGGTCAGGGAATGGCGATCCTCCTCGAACGGGT
>CAKKRN010000068.1:0-11557 GCA_919902745.1 Syntrophaceae bacterium
AGCGCCGAACATATCCTCGTCGCGATGGCCGATGAAAAGGAAGGACCGCTCGCGAAGATCCTCGCCGCCAACGGCATCACGAAGGATGCGATCTTCAAGGTCCTCGTGGAGATCCGGGGAAATCAACGTATCACCGATCCCAATCCGGAGGAGAAGTACCAGGCGCTCAAACGCTATGCCCGCGATTTCAATGAACTGGCCCGGAGCGGTTCCTTCGATCCCGTGATCGGTCGGGATGAGGAGATCCGGAGGGTTATGCAGGTCCTTTCCCGCCGGACGAAAAACAACCCCGTCCTGATCGGTGAGCCGGGGGTGGGCAAGACGGCTATCGTCGAGGGTCTGGCGCAGCGGATCGTCAACGGTGACGTACCGGAAAATCTCAAAGACAAGAGGGTCATCGGCCTCGATATCGGCGCCCTTGTCGCCGGGGCAAAGTACCGCGGCGAGTTCGAAGAGCGGCTGAAGGCCGTTCTGAAGGAGGTCACCTCCGCCCAGGGGGAGATCATCCTCTTCATCGATGAGATCCACACGGTGGTGGGCGCAGGGGCGGCGGAGGGCTCAGTCGACGCATCGAACATGCTCAAGCCGGCCCTGGCGAGGGGCGAGCTGCGCTGCGTGGGCGCGACCACCCTGAACGAATACCGGAAACACATCGAAAAAGACCCGGCGCTCGAAAGGCGGTTCCAGCCGATCCTGGTCAAGGAACCGTCGGTGGAGGATACGATCGCGATCCTCCGGGGACTGAAGGAACGCTACGAGGTCCATCACGGCGTCCGAATCAAGGATGCGGCCATCATTGCAGCCGCGACACTCTCCAGCCGCTACATCAGCGACCGGTTCCTCCCGGACAAGGCCGTCGACCTGATCGACGAGGCGGCATCGAGGCTCCGGATTGAGCTGGACAGCATGCCCGCGGAGATCGACGCCTTGGAACGGCGCATCATCCAACTTGAGATCGAGCGGCAGTCGCTGAAGAATGAAACCGACCGGACCCCGGTGGAACGGCGGGAGAAAATCGAACAGGAACTTGTGGAACTCCGGGAGACTATGGATCGGATGAAACTCCATTGGACCGGCGAAAAAGAGGCCATTAAAAGGATACAGGCGATCAAGGGAAGGATCGAGGCATTCCGAATCGAGGAACAAAACGCCCAGCGCAACGGCGACCTCGCCCGGGCGGCGGAGATTCGTTATGGACGGCTCGTCGAACTGAACCGCGAATTGGAGGTCGAAAACGGCAAACTGGCGGAGGCGCAGCAAGACAAGCAGATGCTGAAGGAAGAGGTCGGTGCGGAGGATGTGGCCGAGGTTGTGGCCAACTGGACGGGCATTCCCGTCTCCCGCATGCTGGAGAGCGACATCCAGAAGCTGCTCCGGATGGAAGAACGCCTCCGGCAGAGGGTCATCGGGCAGGAAGAAGGGATCGCGGCGGTCTCCAGCGCCTTGCGCAGGGCCCGTTCCGGCCTCCAGGACCCGAACCGGCCGATCGGATCCTTCATCTTCATGGGCCCCACCGGAGTCGGGAAAACAGAGCTCGCCAAGGCGCTCGCCGAATTCATGTTCGACAACGAACAGGCGCTGATCCGAATCGACATGTCGGAATTCATGGAGAAGCATTCCGTGGCCCGCCTGATCGGCGCCCCGCCGGGGTATGTGGGGTATGACGAAGGCGGCCACCTGACCGAGGCCGTACGGCGTCGGCCCTACGCGGTCCTGCTGTTCGACGAGATCGAAAAGGCCCATCCGGACGTCTTCAACATCCTGCTGCAGATCCTCGACGACGGTCGATTGACGGACGGTCACGGACGCACGGTGGACTTCAAGAACACAATCGCAATCATGACGTCGAATGTCGGCAGTCAATGGATTCAGGATCCCACCCTCGCGGATGAGGAGAGGAGTGAACGGACCATGGAGGCGCTCCGGGGAACCTTCAAACCGGAATTCCTGAACCGGATCGACGATATCATCATCTTTCGCGCGCTGGCCATGGCGGATATCGAGCGGATTATCGACATCCAGCTCGGACTCATCCGGAAACGGTTGCAGCAGAGAAAACTCTCTCTGGAATTGACAGAAGGCGCCAAACATTATATAGCGCAAGCAGGGTACAGTGCGGTGTACGGCGCCCGACCGCTCAAACGGACGCTTCAGAAGCAGATCCTGGACCCTCTGGCCCTGCAACTTCTCGCAGGGGACTTTGTCGAAGGCGACCGGATCGTGATCGACCAGGACGACGGCCGGGTCATCTTTCGCAAAAATTGAATCACGCACACAGATGCTGATTCTCTGCAAAGGCCATCCCCAGGAGACCGATGCCGAAAGGAACAAGCGATAGCAACCTTATGTTTCAAGGAGGGGAAATAGAATGAACACGATTAAAACCGGACTATTGCTGGGCGCCCTGACGGGCCTCCTCATGCTGATCGGCGGCTCGTTTGGGGGTCAGCAGGGTGTCGTCATCGCCTTCATCTTCGCGATGGTGATGAATTTCGGGAGCTACTGGTTCTCGGACAAAATTGTCCTCCGCATGTATAACGCCCAGGCGGTTTCGGAGCACGAGGCGCCGGAGCTCTACGCCACGGTCAAGAATCTCGCGCTGAGGGCCTCGATGCCAATGCCGCGGGTCTATATCATCCCCGGCGATACGCCAAACGCCTTCGCCACGGGACGAAACGAACAGCATGCGGTGGTCGCCGTTACTGAAGGCATCCTCCGGATCCTTGGCAAGGATGAACTGGAGGGGGTCATCGCCCATGAGCTGACCCACATCCGGAACGGTGACATCCTGATCGGCTCCATCGCCGCGACGCTGGCCGGGGCGATCGTCATGCTTGCCAACATGGCCCAGTGGGCCGCTATGTTCGGCGGCGCAAGCCGCGATGACGACGAAGGAGGCGGAAGCAACATCGTCGGCCTGATCCTCATGGCCGTTCTTGCCCCTATCGCCGCGACACTCATCCAGATGGCCATTTCCCGTTCGAGGGAGTACCTTGCCGATGCGGGCGGAGCAAAGATTTCGGGAAAACCTTACGGCCTTGCAGGCGCACTCGAAAAACTCTCCCGGGCATCCCAGACGATACCTATGGAGGCAAACCCCTCAACGGCCCACATGTTCATTGTAAATCCGCTGACCGGACGTTCCCTGATGAACCTTTTCAGCACCCATCCGCCGATTGAGGAACGTATCGCCCGTCTGCGAAGTATGAGACCGATCTAACAAAGGCGCAACCTTAAGGCAGCGGGTTATCTGCGGGATTATGCCCCATTTGCCGCAAGCGACGGGAAATGAGGCCCATAGAGATTCAAGGAGGTTTCATGGAAGAAGAGAAGAAGGATAAGGGTTTTGTGATCAAGGACCGGCGTCTCTTCGACGAATCCGGCGCCGCACGGGTCGAAGAAGAGATGAAGCCGGAAGATAAAAAACAGGCGGAAAAGCCCGAAGAGGGGCCAATAACCTCCCCAGTCGAAATGGATACTCCCGAAACGGAGGCATCTCCTCTTCCCGAGATCAATTTCGCCAGTTTCATCTTTTCGCTCAGTACGACAGCCATGTACCACTTTGGAGACTTCCCCGATCCGGTCACGAAGGAGTCGCAGCGCAACCTCCCGGCCGCCAAGCAGACGATCGACATCCTGAGCATCCTGAAGACGAAAACGGAGGGCAACCTTGACGAGCAGGAAAAACAGATGCTGGAAGGCATCCTCTATGAATTGAGAATGCGTTTTATCAAGGAAATGACCAACAAATGATCACAAGGGAGTCGCCGGCCAAGGTCAACCTCTATCTGCGGGTTCTCCGAAAGCGGGAAGACGGCTACCACGACATCCTATCCCTCATGCAGCGGATCAGCCTCTGCGATGAGATGACCTTTGCATCGACCGATGGTGGTATTGCGATCCGGTGCCCCGGCACGGACCTGCCGGAGGATCAGGGAAACATCGTGTACCGCGCGGCGACGGCCTTTTTTTCCCGCATCGGCGCGCCACCGGAGATCAGGATCACCATCCAGAAACGGATCCCCATCGGCGCCGGACTGGGAGGCGGAAGCTCCAACGCCGCCACGACCCTCATGACCCTGAACGAAATGCATGGTTCCCCGCTGGCCCGGGGGGAACTGATGAAGATCGGAGCGGGAATCGGGGCGGATGTTCCTTTTTTTGTTTTCGGAAAGACGGCCTGGGCCTCGGGGATCGGCGACCTCCTCACGGAAGCGCCCTTTTTACCCCCCCTCTGGTTTGTCCTGATCAATCCGGGTTTCGAAATCTCCACGAAAATGGTTTATCAGGGACTCAATTTGGGATTGACAAAGCATAGAATAAAGTATAGCATCCCCCGTTTTTATGCAGCGGAAGATCTGATCCGGGGTCTCTTGAACGATCTCGAGAAGGTAACGCTGCAAATTCATCCTGTTCTGGATCAGATTAAGACCTTTTTGCTGGAGAATGGCGCCCGTGGCGCCCTGATGTCGGGCAGCGGACCGACCGTTTTTGGTATTTTTACGGACGAGAAGTCCGCTTGCAGGGCAGAGGAAAATTGGGGGCAGAGAACCGGGTGGCGGGTGTTCAGGGCAAAATCCCTGTAAAGAGAATGAATTATCGGTCAGGGGTTTTTCACCGATCACCCGTAACCTGCAGTCTCTTACCCGTTTTGTATTGGGGCGTCGTCAAGCGGTAAGACACAGGAATTTGGATCCTGCATTCGGAGGTTCGAATCCTCCCGCCCCAGCCAACCCATAGTTGCCGTTAAAGGACGTGAGATGCTCGAAAGAATCAGGGTATTTACCGGAAATGCGAATCTGGAGCTCGCCCGGAAGATAACGGAAAATCTGGGTGTAACCCTCGGGAAAGCCCATGTCACGGCCTTCAGCGACGGTGAAACCCGGGTGGAAATCAACGAAAATGTGAGGGGCATGGATGTCTTCATCATCCAACCCACCTGCCCGCCGGTCAACATCACGCTGATGGAACTTCTCATCATGATCGACGCCGTGCGTCGGGCGTCCGCAGACCGGATCACGGCGGTCATCCCCTACTACGGCTACGCACGGCAGGACCGGAAGGTGGCGCCCCGCGCGCCGATCACCGCCAAACTTGTGGCCGATCTCATTACCCGGGCGGGGGCAAACCGGGTTTTGGCGATGGATCTTCATGCGGGCCAGATCCAGGGATTCTTCAATATACCGGTGGATAATCTTTTCGCCACGCCCATTCTGCTGGACCACATCAAGAAGAATTACCCTAGCGACAACATCGTGATTGTCTCACCGGACACAGGAGGTGTGGAACGGGCGCGCGCCTTCGGTAAACGCCTGGGAGCCAGTCTGGCCATCATCGACAAACGCAGAGATGGTCCGAACGAGGCCCAGGTCATGAACATCATCGGTCATGTCAAGGGAAAGAGAGTCATCCTGTTGGATGATTTGATCGATACGGCAGGAACGGTTGTGCAGGCGGCAAAGGCGCTCAAGGAGGAAGGGGCGATCGAGGTCACCGTCTGTTGCACCCATCCGGTACTTTCCGGTCCGGCCCTGGAAAGGATCGAACAGTCGGACCTGAAAGAGGTCATCGTGACGGACACGGTCCCCCTGCATGAGAAGGCGAGAGCCTGCAGTCGCATCAAGGTTCTCTCCGTCTCGGGACTCCTCAGCGAGGCTGTCCGAAGAATCTATTACAACGACTCAGTCAGTTCATTATTCATTTAGGAGGAATTCCATGGAGGCAACCGAATTAAAAGCCTGTATCCGCAATCAATCCGGCAAGGGGCCGGCAAGGCGTTTCAGGAAGGAAGGATTGATCCCGGCCGTGTTTTACGGCCGCGGTGAGGAGGCCATTCACCTTTCGGTGAATGCGGCAGAACTGCGCAAGATTATCCGAGCGAAAAAAGAAAATGTCTTCATCAAACTTCGGATCGATGGAGAGAAAAATCTGGAAAAACTTTCCTTGATCAAGGAGCTGCAGATCGAACCGGTCAGCAGGCGGTTCTATCACGCGGATTTTTATGAAGTCCGCATGGATCACCGGCTGACGCTCGATGTTCCCCTCCATTTCGCCGGCATTCCCGTGGGCGTTGTGAACGGCGGCGAGCTTCAGCATCTGAAACGCGATCTGAAGATCTCCTGCCTGCCTTCGGTTCTGCCCAATTTCATCGAGATCGATGTCACCGGACTGGAGATCGGCGACTCGATCAAGGTGCAGGACATTCGGGTCCCCGAGGGAATTGCGGTTCTCGATGCGGGTGATGTCGGCGTGGCCATGGTCGCCATCGTGAAGGTGTCCGTACCGCAAGCGGAAGAGGCTGCGGAAGGCGCGGCCGTTGCGGAAGGAGCGGCCGTTGCAGAAGGAACGGCCGTTGCAGAAGGAGCATCGCCCAAGGGGGATGCGAAAGGCTGACGACATCACCTTTTGATCCCTCTCAAGGTTATTCAGAAACTCTGCACGCACAGCTTTGGAGGGGCGGTGTGAAGTTAATCGTAGGACTGGGAAATCCGGGGATACGGTATCGGCTGAGCCGACACAACGCGGGTTTTCTGATCCTGGATCAATTGGCGCTCGAACGGGATATCCCCATCAATCAAACCCTCTTTGATGCCCATATCGGAAAGGGGATGATAGAGGGCGACGTCGTTATTCTTGCCAAACCACAGACATTCATGAATCTAAGCGGTATCGCGATCCGGAAACTGACGGACTACTTCCGAATCGCCCTTCAGGATGTCATCGTTGCACATGATGATCTGGACCTGCCGTTTCAGTCGATCCGTTTGAAAGCGGGCGGGGGGCATGGCGGGCACAAAGGGCTAATTTCACTGATCGATCACCTGGGCGGACAGGATTTCATCAGAGTCAGACTCGGCATTGGAAAACCCGCCCTCAAGACGATGGTTGAAGGGTACGTCCTGGAACATTTTTCTAAAGAAGAGATGGATTATCTGCCAAAGCTGACCACAGCAGCGGCGGCGGCGGTATCGGACATCCTGAGTTTCGGTATTCAAACGGCCATGGAAAAGCATCATGGGAAGAAGATAACAAACTTAATTGAGGAGGGTTGAATCATGTGCAGCGGAAAACGCAGTTTCTGGCCTCTGTTGTGTTCTCTCGCCATCATCCTGTTTCTGATGACCCCCATGGCCTTCGCGGGTGAGGCAGACATCAAGATCCCGGATCTGACCCAGATCGCTTTCATGGGCGGTTCGCTCGGTGGGTTGACCATCCTGAACATCGGGCTCCTCATCTGTGTAGTCGGCATGACCTTTGGCTGGTTTCAGTACATCCAGACCAAGAATCTGCCTTCGCATCAGGCCATGTTGGACGTCTCCAACACGATCTGGGAAACCTGCAAGACCTATCTGTTTCAGCAGGGGAAATTTCTCGCCGGTCTCTGGGTCCTGATCGCCATCTGTATCGTCTATTATTTTGTCGGCCTGCAGGGCAGCACGATCGGGGCCGTCATGATCATCCTGTTCTGCTCCGTCATGGGGATACTGGGCTCCTACGGCGTGGCCTGGTTCGGTATTCGGATCAATACGGTGGCCAACTCCCGAGCGGCCTTCGCCTCTCTGAGCGGCAATCCCCTCAGCATGGTGAACATCTGTCTCCGCTCCGGCATGAGCGTCGGCCTTCTGCTCGTAAGCATCGAGCTCTTCTTCATGATCCTGATTCTGGCCTACATCCCCAAAGATCTCGCCGGCCCCTGCTTCATCGGCTTTGCCATCGGCGAATCTCTCGGCGCCAGCGCGCTCAGGATCTGCGGCGGCATCTTCACGAAGATCGCCGATATCGGCTCTGATCTGATGAAAATCATCTTCCATCTCCCGGAAGACGATCCCAAGAACCCCGGCGTGATCGCGGACTGCACAGGCGACAACGCAGGCGACAGCGTCGGTCCCACCGCGGACGGCTTCGAAACTTATGGAGTCACCGGTGTGGCCCTGATCGCCTTTCTGGCCCTGGCGCTCGCCTCAAACCCGGCCATGGGCGGGAAACTGATCGTCTGGATCTTTGCGATGCGCATTCTGATGGTTCTCACTTCGCTCGCCTCCTACTTCGTCAACGACGCAACGAGCAAAGCCCTGTTTACCGGCAAGAAGGAGTTCGACTTTGAACATCCACTGACCAACCTGGTCTGGATTACCTCCGCCGTTTCCATCGTCGTCACCTTCATCGCGAGCTATCTCCTGCTGGGCGATCTGCCCGAAGTGGGCGGCTCGATCGCGACCTGGCTAGCGCTTTCGATCATCATCAGCTGCGGAACCGTCGCCGGCGCTCTGATCCCTGAATTCACCAAGATCTTCACGAGCACCAAGTCCCGCCATTGTGAAGAGGTCGTCAACGCCTCTCGGCAGGGCGGTCCGTCCCTGAACATCCTCTCCGGCCTGGTCGCCGGAAATTTCTCCGCCTTCTGGGAGGGCCTGATCATCATGGTCCTGATGCTGATCGCCTATCTTGTTTCCCAAAGCGGATCGGTCACGGGCCTGATGCCGAAAGAGTTCCTGTTTGCCGCACCGGTCTTCGCCTTCGGTCTCGTCGCCTTCGGTTTCCTCGGCATGGGTCCGGTCACGATCGCCGTGGACAGCTTCGGCCCCGTCTCTGACAACGCCCAGTCCATTTATGAACTCTCCATGATCGAAAGCCGCAAGGACGCCAAAGAGGTGGTCAGGAAGCACTTCGGCGTCGAAACGGACTTCGAAAAGGCGAAACACTATCTTGAGTCGGCCGACGGTGCGGGCAACACCTTCAAGGCAACGGCCAAGCCGGTCCTCATCGGCACCGCCGTCGTCGGGGCTACGACCATGGTCTTCGGGATCATCATCCTGCTGGAGCGCCTCTTCGGCAACGTTATCGCCAAGCTCAGCCTGGTCCAGCCGGAGATCATCCTGGGTCTTCTCATGGGCGGCTGCGTGATCTACTGGTTCACCGGCGCCTCGATACAGGCCGTCGTGACGGGCTCCTACCAGGCCGTTGTCTACATCAAGGATCACATCAAGTTAGACAAAAAAGAAGCCTCCATTGATGACAGCAAGGAGGTCGTCAAGATCTGCACGATCTACGCCCAGAAGGGGATGATCAACATCTTCGTCGTCATATTCTTCATGACCCTGGCGCTCGCCTTCTTCAACCCCTACTTCTTCATCGGTTACCTGGTCGGCATCGCCTTCTTTGGTCTCTTCCAGGCGATCTTCATGGCCAATGCCGGCGGCTGCTGGGACAACGCCAAAAAGATCGTCGAAGTGGATCTGAAGCAGAAGAACACCCCGCTGCATGAGGCCTCCGTCGTCGGCGACACCGTCGGCGATCCCTTCAAGGATACCTCGTCGGTCTCCCTGAACCCCGTGATTAAATTCACGACGCTCTTCGGTCTTCTGGCCATGGAGATCGCCGTGACGATGCAGAGCGCAGGTCTCAAGATCGGCCTCGCGTGCATCTTCTTCCTCATCGCGCTCATCTTCATCTATCGCTCCTTCTACGGGATGAGGATCACCGGTGAAAAAATCTAAGTAAGGGTCTCTGAATCATAATCAACTGATCAACGCTTAAAAAAAGGCGCCCCTAAACGGGGCGCCTTTTTTTTACCTGTCGTTCAATGGCGTAAAATAGGGGGACACGATGCGGCATCATGTCCCCCTATTTTACGAAGACAAAAAAATGGTGGATGGAAAAGGAGGGAGCCTAAAAACCATCCACCATTATAAAACTGAAAGGGGTTTGATGACCGCCCCACCCTTCAGATTATTCTTAAATACAATTATTCTATTCCGAAAGAAAAAAGGTCATGCTCTTGTTCCGGTCCTTTATTTTCTTTTTTTTTGATTTCCCTTCCGGAACACCCTCCTCCAGCGTCTCCTCATTCGGGGTCAGGAAAAAATTATACTCATCAATTCGGCCGGGACCAAGGTGTTCTTTTCCCCCCTTGCTACCGCGTGATTTAGCCTTCTTGTTTTCCCATTGCATCAAGAAAATCAGTCTCTATTTCAATGGCGGCATACTTTTTTTTAAAAAACTGTCCACGAAATTTAGGGTTGTCGAGTCGTGCCAAACATTTACCGTTTTGGATATAGCAATAGTAATGCCAATTTCCGTTATTCATTTCCGCTGTACGTATCCTTCCGATTATTTTCAATAGAAATATAATGATATCATAATGTTGATTTATAGCGCCTCGATAAAGCGCCTTTTCTTCTTTTCTAAAAGCGATGTGAGCATGATAAAATCATGGAAGTGTTACAGAGCGGAGAAGTGCAGATACCGCACGACTCCGCATGAATGATGGGATGAAGATCAACAAACCCGTGGCAAAGAGAGGGTCGTGCGTCAATAGCACGGAATGTTCATATTAAGCACGATGGATTATTGAATACATTTACTTGATATCATTATTTATTTTCTTTTGTTCCCGAATGAGCTTGAATCGGGAAATCCCCAGGCGCCTTGCCGCCGCGGTCTTGTTTCCTCTGCTCGCGGCCAGGGTATTCTCGATAATCTTTCTCTTGATATCGTTGGTGATTCTTTCCATGACCCGTGTAAAATCAATTCCTTCGGGGGAGAGATGCGGCAGGATGTTGTCGATCTGGAGTCGGAGTTTTTCCTGGTTTGTCGTGATTCTCATCTCCGCCGGCAAATTTTCATAGGTAATCTGGAACCCGTCATTGTGAAGGATCATGATCCGCTCGATAATATTTTTCAGCTCGCGGACATTCCCCGGCCAGGGATAGGCGGTCAGAATGCGCTCTGCATCCTCCGCGAATCCGGTTACCTTCTTCTTGAACTTCCGGTTGAACTCCTCCACATAGTACCGGGCGAGAAGCAGAAGATCTTCGGTCCGTTCCCGGAGCGGCGGGATCAGGATCGGCACGACACTGATCCGGTAGTAGAGGTCTTCGCGGAAAGAACCCTCCGCAACCATTCGGCTGAGGTCCCTGTTGGTCGAAAAAATGAATCGAACATCTATCGGAATGTTATCATTGCCCCCGAGCCGGCGGATGTGCCCGTCTTCCAGCATCCTCAGGAATTTGGCCTGAAAATGGATGCTCATATCGCCGATCTCGTCCAGAAGGATCGTGCCGCCGCTGGCGTGTTCGAGAAGTCCGATCTTTCTTTTTCTCGCATCGGTAAAGGCGCCCGCCTCGTAACCGAAGAGTTCGCTCTCCAAAAGGGTTCCGGGAATCGCGGCGCAATTGACATCGACAAAGCGTTTGGTATTCCGGTTGCTCTGCCGGTGGATCGCCCGAGCGATCAGTTCCTTCCCTGTGCCGCTTTCCCCCTGAATCAGGATGTTCGTGTTGTGTCCGGCCACCTCTTCGATCACATGAAACAGGCCGAGCATCTTTTTCGATTTGCCGAGGATATTGTGAAATCCGAGGAGGATGTCCTCCCGCTCCTTGAGCTTCTCCACCTCCGTCTTAAGGGACTTCGCCTCCAGGGAGAGCATCGAGTGCATGATGGCATTGTCATAGGAGGTGGATGCATTCTTGACCAGGATATCCAGGACGTGGATCTGATCCGTGGAATAGCCGCCCGACTTCTTCGCCAGATAGAGGGCGCCTTTGAATTTTTCCTT
>CAKKRN010000068.1:11657-13075 GCA_919902745.1 Syntrophaceae bacterium
TCGATATCGAGGAAATAGACCAAGACCTTCTCCGATTTGGCAATCTGGAGGGCGCTCTTGACGAGTATCTCCAGGATATGGTTGTCCAGGACATGACTTGAGTTCATCTCGGAGACGGCATCCTGGAGAATCGTGAGCTGCCGGATTTTCTCGGCGTTGGCCTCGAAGAGCCGCATGTTATGGATGATGATGCTCAGCGTGTTGGCATAGGTGACGAAGAGACTGATCTCCTCCGGGAAAAATTTGGTCTCCTCCTTGAACCAGGCGGCAATGATCCCGATCACCTCGTCCCCGATCTTCAGCGGGGCGCAGAAGTAAGAACCGCGGTCATAGATCTTCGTCAGCATCCGGTCGGTTTCGGTAATCCGGGGGTCCGTGGCTGTTACCTCCACGGCAATCGGCTGACCGGATTTGGCCACCTTGGTCGCAATACAGTCATGCTCATGGATGTTGAGGGCCACGGCGAACACCTTCCGCTCCTCCTCCGGGCTGTAATTCTTGACAACCTTGGCCTCGAGATTCTGCCGGGAGGCGTCGAACAGCCGGATGATCCCTCGGTCGAAACCGATGCTGTCCACCACCTCGTCAAGGATCTTCACGAGGATTTCATTCACATTGGAGGGCGTGGTCAACAGAGAACTCAAGCGGAATATGCTTTGCAGAAGCTTATCTTTGTCTAACAGAAGTATGGAGGAGATCCGCGAACGGTCCTCCGTGATTTGCGATGGTTGGGACATCAATAATAATCCTTTCTCATTGTGAAAACGGGGACATGAGGCCGCATCGCGTCCCCGTCGCTACATCAGGATTCGCGGAGAATGATACTGAGCGCCGTGGTCAGTTTGATCGTGTCTTCATCGGCCTTTCTCAGCCGGGCGCTGACGATTCTCGCCAGATTCAGGAAGATCCGGTAACCCAGTTCGTGATCCGCCTCGGTCAGGCTAAGAAAACTCTCCTTTTTAATTTCATAGAATCGGCATTTCGTCACGGTTTTAATCGTTGCCGTCCGTCTCATCATCTCCAAAAGCGCGATCTCGCCGAATACGGCATGGTCCGAGGCGTCTAACCGTGTAAAGACCTTGTTTTTCTCGTTTGCCTCTTCATCCGGATCCCCCATGACGAGGCTTTTGACGACCTCCACGGTCCCCTCCAGGATGATGTACATCGTATCCCCTTCCTCCCCTTCCCGCATGATGACTTCGCCTTCGGGAAAGGTCACTTTCCTCGAGATCTTGAGGATTTTACCGATCTGTTCCCCACTCAGATCCCGGAACAACTCCGTCTCGCGAAGGAGGGCTATCTCCTGTTCCATCTTCCGTCTCCTGAATTTCTAAGTGCTGAGTGCTGAGACATGTAGGGTGCGTCATGACGCACCATTTGTTTCGGTGCGTTACGCTTCGCTAACGCACCCTACGACT
>CAKKRN010000069.1 GCA_919902745.1 Syntrophaceae bacterium
TACACATCGAGTGAATTTTGCATATTCATATCACAAATTTAAAGAAATTTAAATTATTGATTGTGAATATGAAATCAAGCATTTTCTTCAAGGGCGACGTTTTACTGACTTCAGGAAGAAGTATGTAATCATGAGAAAGTTTTTCGCTTTTTTTCAACAGAGTCTTATCCGTATTATTGATATAGTTTCCACTAACTGCAGCTCATCGGGTCCCAGCCATGTGGCCGGGCCACGCCCCTGGACCGGCCCCCATCCGGAAGTCACTTTAGTGCAGTGAAGTGACTTATGATCAAGATATTATTAATATTATAGCGACGCCCCCGATCATTTTCACGCCAGCATTTAACTGCCTTGGGCCGCTCGGTCGAGGGCCCCGTCCAGGGTGTTCTTCAGAGAGGTCAAGGCCTCCGTACCGTTGACTCAGTTTGTCTTTCAATACCACCGATCAGCTTATTTGTGAAGAGAAAAGAAGGAGAACAATATACAAGACGGTTCGTGAAAATTGTTATACAAGAACAACGGTTAAGAATCGTCCTCCTGTATAGTTTTTTATTTGGCAGCCTTCATGATTGGATGTGTTAACACCAGGAGTAATCAGGGAACGACAGAGATGTTCATTGCCAAGAGAAAGTTTGAATAATTTTCATCATCTCTAATTTGTTGATAGCAGAAAGCATCGAGTACTTTTGCCACCCGCAAGTTTTTATAATTCCTTGTAAGCTACAATTTTTCTAGTCAATCTTAAATAAGCCCATCCGCTTTCAACCTTTTCATCAAATCGTCATAGTTTATTGTAGGTTCATCTTTTCTTTCAGCAATGAGAGCCAAATCATGAATGTCTTCGAGTAAATCCTCGTATTGCTCGATTGGTAGGATTACCGCAGTTTTCATGCCGGATTCATCAATTATAAATTGTGTATTCACCGCACACCTCCTGATAAAATAACGCCAACATGACGACTTAATTTAGGTTAATTGTTATAGCCGCACATGGGTCCATTTATGGTTCACTTGGGATTATAATGGGGCGTCATTACCCATTACTGTTTTAAATATATCATATCTCTTCAGATTTATATAAAAGATTTTCGGGCAAAGCCGTTGTGCAGATCGCGGCAGTCGAAATAGCGATGTATCACTTGCTCGACATAAGGCTGCCAGAAGCCGCACTGCCGCGAGAAATGCTCATCACAAACCTGAAGAACGACCCGATGATCAGATGACAACCCCTCCGTAGACATGGTCGCCCCCGCGTGCCTCGCCGTGGCGGGCCACCGCAGCGGCGAGGTCGCCGAGGAACTCGTCGACCACACGGTCGTGGCCGGGCGACACCATCAGGTGGAGTCCACCCTGCTGTCGGTCGAGGTTCCACCCCCGGTCGTCCATGACGTCGCAGACGGCGTTCATGTCGACGGTGTCGGAGCCGAACTCGAACAGCGACAGGTCGGGGTCGAAGGTGATCCGCAGACCGTCGAGCGCCGTGATCCCCGAGCGGAGACGTGCGGTGGCGTCGAGCACCCGCGACGTGAGCCGCAGGTAGCCCTCCTCGCCGAGGTGGTTGATGGCCGACCAGGCTCCGGCGATCGGCGCACCCGATCGCGTCCCGGCTGATGACGACGATGCGTAGAGGCCCCCGGGCCACGAGTCGTACATGAAGACCTGGTGCTGCAGGAGGTCGCGGTCGCGGTAGAGCACCACCGAGGCGCCCTTGAACGTGTAGCCGTACTTGTGGATGTCGGCCGACAGCGACGTGACCCCCGGCACGCGGAAGTCCCACGAGGGTACCGGCTGGCCCAGTCGCTCCCACCACGGGAGGATCCATCCGCCAAGGCACGCATCGACGTGACAGAGCACGTCGTGCTCCGCTGCAAGCCCTGCGATGTCGGGGACCGGGTCGATGACCCCGAACGGGTAACACGGGCTCGAGGCCACCAGCACGGCCGTCCGGTCGCCGATCGCCTCGGCGTAGCGCTCGGGTACGGCTCGCCCGTCGGGCCCGTGATCGAGCCGAACCATCTCCACATCGAGGTAGTGGCACGCTTTCGCGAACGCCGGGTGGGCGGTATCGGCGCACACCAGTTGGGGGCGCTCGATGCCCCGCGACCGGGCGTGGTCGCGCGCCGTCTGCACGGCGAGGAAGATCGATTCGGTGCCCCCCGACGACATCGACCCGCATCCGGCGCCGAACAGGCCGACGGCCATCTCGATAACCTCGGTCTCCATCTTGAGCAGCGTCCGGTAGCGGAAGGGGTTGAGCGCGTTCTCGTGAAGGAACATCGCGCCGACCGTGTGGAGCAGCTCGTCGAGTTCGGGGTCGTCGGCGTTGTACACAAGGCTGAACGCCCGACCGTGGCGCCAGTCAATGTCGCCCTTGCGCAGCTCTCCGATCTCGGCGAGCAACTCGTCCGCGCTCCGCCCCGTACGTGGAATTCTCATATCTCCCATAGTGGAACTGTTTTTTTGTTTTTTTGATACTGGATCCGAAGTGGTCGTGCCATGATTCGGAGTGTATGGTTTTATGTTGCTATGTCAAGGATAAAGATTGTCAAAGTCAAGGGGGTGAAACGGGCTGACGAAACGGGATATCTTTTTTAGAACGGGAAAGGGGTTGCGTGAATCCCTCCCGAAGGGAATGCGGCCTTTGTAGCACACATGGAGGATGTTCTTGAAATCTATCACAATGTCAACGGACGGACGCGATCACGGTTCGGCTGATGATCTCCTCCTTCATGGCCGGCGCCAGGTCGTTGAAATAGGCGGAATATCCGGAAACGCGAACCAGGAGATGGGGATATTTGTTCGGGTCGTTTCTCGCTTCCACCAGGATCTGGGGATCGAAGGCATTCACCTGGACCTGCATTCCTCCCCGTTCGAAGTAGGTCTTCAGTAAAGCGTCAAGGATAGAGGCCCCCTTTTCACCCTTCAAGAGGGCCAGGTCAAACTGGAGATTAAGGTTGACCCCGTTGGCGATCTGGGTAAAATTGATACTGTTGACCGAGTTTAAGAGGGCCGTCGGGCCTTTTCGATCCATGCCGTTAACCGGGGCGATCCCGGAGGCGAAGGCCTCTCCCCGCCGGCGTCCGTGGGGCAGGGCGCCGGTGATTTTCCCAAAATACTGATGGGCCGTGACCGAGTAGAGGCCGGGCACATACCGGCCTCCCCTGGCGCTCGTATATCCGCTCAACGCGCTGTCAAAGGCGGCGATGACGTATCGGGTCCATCCGTCCGCCTCCGGTTCGTCATTGCCGAATTTTTCCAGGCCTCTGAAGTACAACAGCCATTTCTCATCAGGGATGTCCTTCCTCATGAGTTCCACCAGCCCGGGCAGGGTCATTCTCCGCTCCCGAAAAACCGCTCTGTCGATGGCATAGAGGGCGTCGCCCGTGTCGGCAGGTCCCACGCACTGAATGCCGGAGAAATTATAGACGGCGCCGCCGCCGGTGGAACATCTGCCCGACTTGAGGCAACCCTCGAGCAGCGCGCTGCTCAGGGGCGTGGGATGCTCTTTGTGATTTGCCTTCTCCACCAGGTGCAGATCACCGATCAATCGCTTGACAAAGAAATTCAGCTGTCCTTCGAAGGCCTCCCGGACATCCTCGATGGATTTCATCTGGGTTGCCGGTTTGGTCTTCCGGCCGCTCCGGAAAAAGGAACCGAAGCGCCGCCCCTCATTGAGGGCCAGCTCCAGCATGATGGGGACGTTGAAGAGGGCCGCATCGGTAGAAGAGAAGCTCTTCCCCTGGCAAACTGGTTCCACGCATCCGACGGCGGTGTAGTTTCTCGCATCGGCCGTCTTATAGCCGTGCCTGCAGAGGGCCTCGATGATCACCTCGTCGTTGTAGAGGGCCGGCGAACCGCTGCCGGAGGCCAATGTCCGATTGATTTTATGCCGGTACGCCTCAGGGGAGGATCTGTGCACCCGGGCGTGAAAATTCGGCTGGCGCATCCGGAGTTCATCCATGATTTCGAGGAGAAGATCGCTGAGTTCATTGACGGCGTCGTTGCCGCTTTCGTCCACCCCTCCCACGGTGACCACCTGCCCGTTGAACATGCCCCCGTGGAACCTCATCATGGGTTTCGAGAAGACGGGGATGATCTCCGCCATCTTGATCGAAAAGGCGGCGAGAAGTTCCTTCGCCTGCCGCGAAGAGAAGGAGGGATCCATCAGGCTGGTCCGGTAGTAGGGGTAGAGGTACTGGTCGATCCGGCCCGGACAGATGCCGTTATCCAGGCTTTCCAGGTTGACGGCGATCTGGGCGAAGAAGAGGGACTGAAGGGCCTCGTGAAAGTTCCTGGCGCCCAGGCGGGGCACCCGCTGACACACCTCCGCGATGGTTTCCAATTCCGCTTTTCGCGTTGGCTCTTTTTCTTCCAAGGCCATTTCCCGGGCCAAGCCGGCATACCGTTCGCCGAAGCGGGCCAAGCCGGCGGCGATGATCTTCACCCCTTCATAGAAACACCACGTTTCCGACCCCCGGGGAGCATCCTTCTGGTATCCCTCGGCCTCGGCCGCGATCCCCTCCGTTCCGACAGCGATGAGTTTTGCATAATCCGGAGCAATGTGGGCCACCCCGCCCAGTTCATTGATGAGATAGAATTTTGCCGTCAGTTGATCGGCGATGAGGGCCAGCTTCTTTACAAATCCCGTGTCCAATTTCATCGCGAGAAATCGCGGCAGCCAGAAGGGTACGATGGAGAGTAATTGTCGCAACTCTTTGTTTGACATCTCCAGCGGGTTGGTCTTCCTTTTGGCGAACGTGTGCGCCTCGGCAATGACAGGGACGCCGTGGAGCTCCGGGTAGATGGCGCCTCCTACCCGCTTGGACGAATAATTGCCCACGATCAGTTCATCGGGATAGATCCGGATCGATTTGTTTTTCAGGACCTCCGTCAAGGCCTCCGCGATCTGAATATAGGGCGACTTCTTCCGATTCTCTTTGTCTTTGAAGTACCGCGTCCAGATCATGGCCCGCTCGGTGCAAACCCCTGGTTTCGCACCCTGAACGGCTTCCCTCAATGTGTTGATCCGTCTCGAACATCGTGTGATTTCAGTCGTAGGCGACAACATGGATTTCCTCCCTGGCAAAGCGCTCGACAACCGACTTCAGGTCCGGCCTGTGGGGGATGTCCGGATCGGGGCTGGGCCTGCCCATCCCGATCCGGCCCAGCTTCGCCTCCCCCATCCTGTGGTAGGGCAGGCAATGAATCGTCTCCATCGCGCATTCATGAAGAAACGCCGCGGTGGCGACGATATTTTTCTCATCATCGTTGCAGCCCGGGATGACCGGCATTCTGGGCTGCACGTGCGGGAACACGGCGGCCAGCCTCCGGAAGTTGTCCAGAATCAGTTCGTTTCCCCGGGTCGTATAGGATTCGTGACGCGCCGAATCCATCTGCTTCAGATCGAAATAGATCAGGTCCAGGAAGGGGGCTATCCTTTCCATGTCTGCCCAGGTGAAATGGCCGCAGGTCTCCAGGGTGACATGGATGCCGTCGCCCTTGAGGGACGGCAGGAAGCCCTCCAAGAAAGCGGCCTGCAGCATGGGTTCACCGCCCGTCAGGGTGACCCCTCCCCCGGAGGAAATAAAAAAATCTCGATCCTTCCGCACCTCCGCGAGCAGATCTGCCGTCCCCCATGTTTTTCCTATCATTCTCAGGGCCCGGGTCAGGCAGGAAGCCACGCAGTTTCCGCAACCGTCGCAAAGCGGGTTATCGATCCTTCGATCGGGGCCGGTGAGAATGGCCGTTTTCGGGCAAACCCCGCGGCAGGCATAGCACTGGACGCAGCAGTGGGCGAAAAAGGCGACCTCCTGCCTCGCCTGATGGGATTCCGGGTTGTGGCACCAGGCGCACCGGAGGGCACAGCCCTTGAAGAAGAGGACCGTTCTTATTCCCGGCCCGTCATGAAGGCAGAAACGCTGGATATCAAAGACCAGGGCCTTTTTCTCGCCGGATTTCTCGGCCTCTTGGGTCAAAGCGTCGCTCATTACCCTTCTTTCTTCTCCTCCAGCGCCCGGAGCTCCCGCCGGAGGATCTTCCCCACGGCGCTCTTCGGGAGGGCGTCCAGAAACGCGATCCGCTTCGGCGCCTTGTAGGCCGCGAGGCGCTCCCGGCAATATTCGATGATCTCCGCTTCGGTCAGGGACTCGCCGGGCTTGACGACGATAAAGGCCTTGATCGTCTCGCCCCTGTATTCGTCGGGGACGCCGACGGCGCAGGCCTCGAGGATCTTCGGGTGGTCGAAGAGAACCTCGTCGATCTCATTGGGGTAGACGTTGTAGCCGCCGGCGATGATCATATCCTTTTTCCGGTCCACGACCGAAAGGTGCCCATCCTCATCCAGAAACCCGATGTCCCCCGTATAGAGCCAGCCGTCGCGGAGCGTGTTCGCCGTCTCCTCGGGCTTTTTGTAGTAGCCCGTCATGAGCTGGGGACCTTTGATGCAGATCTCGCCCGCTTCCCCGGCCGGCAGCTCCCGCAAGCCTGTCTCCGGATCGACGATCTTGAGATCGGTATTGGGGAGGGGGACGCCGACGGTGCCCGGCTTGGCCTTCCCCTTCCAGGGGGTGCAGGTGGCGAAGGCGGTGTTTTCGGTGAGGCCGTAGACATCGCAGATTCCCTTGCCGGTCAGCGCCTGGAGCTGCTTCACCGTGTCCGGTGCAAGCGGCGCCGCCCCGGTGAAGAACCCCTTAATGAACGAAAGGTCCATCTTCCTGAACGCCTCCCGGTTCAGGAGTCCCACGAAGATCGTGGGGACGCCGGGGAGGAAGCCGGGCCGGTATTTCTTGAGCATATCCAGGATGACCCCCGGTTCCGGCCGCGGGATCATAATGTTCGTCCAGCCCGCCCAGATGGTGAGGTTCTGGCTCACCGTGTAGCCGGCGGAGTGGAAGATCGGATAGACCCCCATGAGGCTCTCCTCGCCGTCTTTGAGGTCCGGAAACCAGGCCCGGAACTGCTGGACGACCCCGCAGATGTTTGCATGGGTCAGCATCGCCCCCTTGCTTGCCCCGGTCGTGCCGCCCGTGTAGATGAAGACGGCCGTCTCATCCCAGCGGGCGGCGATCGGGACGGGGTCGTCGGGGTATTTCCCGATGATATCGAGGAAGGGGTGGACGCCGGGTTCCGGAACGACCTTCCGGTGCAGCTCCTTTTTCAGATAGGGGATAAGCTGCCGGGTCGGAAAGGGGAGGTAGTCGTTGATGTGGCAGGGGATGATCGTCTCGATCTTCGTTGCGGCCTTGATCTTCAGTATGCGGGGCATCAAGAGGTCAAGGGTGATGAGGAAGCGTGCGTCGGAGTCGTTGAGCTGGGCCTCCAGCTCCCGCTCCGAGTAGAGGGGGTTGTTCATCACCGTGACGGCGCCGAGGCGATAGCAGGCGTGGTTGGCGATCACATGCTGGGGAAGGTTGGGCAGGAGGGTCGCCACCTTGTCCCCCGCCCGAACACCGAGAGCGGCGAGCGCCCGCGTAAAGCGGTTGACCAGGGATTCCAGTTCCCGGAAGGAGATCTTCCGGCCCAGGTAATGGAAGGCGGTCCGGTCGGGGAACCGCCCGGCCGTCCTCCGGAGCGCCTCCGCCATCGTGATCCGCTCCGGCTCGATCGCCGGCGGGACCCCCGCGGCGTAGGATTTATGCCAGATCCGCTCGAAGCCCATCGCTGACTTCCTTTCGCATTGTTCATTTTCCGACTGGTTTCCCGACGGGGCCGCACTATTTCAACGATTACGCATGTAATATTGCATAGTTGCCAAAATAAATCAATCAAATATTGCAGGAAGCAGTCAATAGGCTTAATGTGGCAGGTAATTTGACGAAACGCAATGTCACAATTCATTGTGTCCCACATTATTGGAATGAGTCAAGCAGAGATCGGACTCCTATTTTTGTGTTTCAATTGGTGAAATAAGCCGCCGTTGGTGTAACAGCTTTAATCCCCACCGATATCTTGCTTCCATCAGCTTTTCTACCTTGGACGACGAATTCGCTCAACCCCGTATGGTTTGCTTCATTCCCCCAGTCATAGGTGTAACCGAGTCGGGTCCAAGGGTAGGGCGCGCTGGCGGTATAGATGTATTTCGTCCGGTTTTGGAAATAGTTCCTGTAATCCGTAAATCCGCATTGTCCCCATTGATTGCAGGACGTGCACTGATCGGGATCACAGGCCTGGTCGGCAAAAATCATTTCTGAAGTGTCGTATTTCCTGAAGGGGTTGGCGTATTGATTGCCGGGAAAGTCAATCTCCGCTTCATGATCTGTAATCTCCGGGTCCGGTGACGGCCGAAAGAGGTCCTTGGGAGATACCCACATTTCCAGAAAACAGGCCTTGTTCTGGGCGTCTGAAGGAGGAAGACCCAGTAACTGTGCAATCCTCATGGATGTCAGAGGGGTCGTTTTGAAGAAGATTTTCAACTCCGGGACGACGGTTACGTAAGTGTCCCGGCTGTACTGGCATTCCTTGCCTTCTTTACAGGTATCGCCAGACTGACATCCTTCATCCGGGCATTTGTAAATATTACATGCGTTTTGATCAACCCAACTCACAACGAGGACGCGCGATCCCACGGCGCCGTTTTCCCAGATGAGGTCCTTGTTGTCAGGTGTAATAGCCGTCAGGTTTTTGGATATTTTCTCTGGCGTCACTATTGCGGCGTCGGCGCACGCTTTCGTGTATTCCGCTTGTGGATCGTACGCCGTGGAGTTATTCACACAGCCCGTAAGTGTTAACGATGAAACAAAAAGAAAAAATACCGCCAAATACGCCCAAAAGAAAGACCTGCCATGAAATTTCATTTCTTCCTCCGTTTTTTTGATAGGGATGTATCCTGCCACCCGTCCTATTGGGAGAGCAATCCGCTTTTAGGCTATTTCACCTGTCACTAAGGCCTTTTCGAGCGTAATCCGGGTAGACCACAGAAGTCATCATTTCCAAAAATAAGTTACAGCTTTTGCTTACTACGTCTGGTTGCTAATTTCAA
>CAKKRN010000070.1 GCA_919902745.1 Syntrophaceae bacterium
AAAAATCCGAAATCCCGTCATTGCGAGCGAAGCAAAGCAATCTCATGCATTACAAACCACTGATATCATGAGATTGCTTCGTCACTACGTTCCTCGCAATGACAAGGTTGGCGACTTTTTACGGGACCGTCGCTTCCGAGTTCATGTCATTGCCGAGCTGGGATTCGAAGATCTCCCGGTAGATCGGACTTGCGACCATCAGTTCCCCGTGCGTCCCCTCCGCCGCGATGCGCCCCTTTTCGAGGACGACAATCTTATCCGCCTTCAGGACGGTGCTGATCCGTTGCGCCACCACCAGAGTGGTGTGCCGGTGCACCTGCGCCTCCAACGCCTCCTGGATCCGGGTTTCGGTCTCCACGTCCACGGAGCTGGTGCTGTCGTCGAGGATCAGGATCTTCGGTCGGGTCACCAGCGCCCGCGCGATCGTGATCCGCTGCTTCTGTCCGCCGGAGAGGTTCGTGCCCCGCTCTTCAACATGGGTGTCGTACCCTTTGGAGAGCGCCATGATGAAGTCATGGGCCTGGGCCGCTTTGGCCGCCGCAAAAATCTCCTCGTCGCCGGCGCCGGGGACGCCGTAGCGGATGTTGTCCCGCACGCTCCCCGAGAAGAGAACCGTCTCCTGCGGCACGATCCCGATCTGCGCCAGCAGGGAGTCTTGCCGAAGCCGGCGGATGTCGATCCCGTCGAGCAGGATCCTTCCGGCGGAAACATCGTAAAAACGGGGTACGAGGTTCACCAGGGTCGATTTTCCCGAGCCGGTCGCCCCCAGGATCGCGACGGTCTGTCCCGGCTCGGCGGTCAGGCTGATCTCCTCCAGAACCGATTCGGCGTGGGCGCCGTTGTAGTGGAAGGAGACGTTTTCGAAAACCAGCCTTCCCTGGGCCGGTTCGGACAGGACGATCGCATCCGGGGCGTCCCGGACGTCGGGCACGGTATCCAGGATTTCATTGACGCGCCTGGCCGAAGCGATCCCGCCGGCCCAGACGTTGGAGAGCACGGTCATCATGATGAGCGGCGTCATGGTCGTCAGCAGGTAGTTCGTAAAGGCGACGATCTGCCCGACGGACAGATTCCCTTGGACGGAGTGGATGCCGCCGACCCAAATGACGATGACCATGCCGATATTCACGCACATCGTCAGGACGGGCGACATGGTCGAGACGATCTGCAGCACGCGCACCGATTGGCCGGTATAGGCCTCATTGGCCTTCTCGAAGCGCTCGCCTTCGAAATCGGCTCGAACGAAGGACTTGACCAGCCGCGCCCCGGCGATGTTCTCCTGCAGGACGGTGTTGAGTCCGTCCAGTTTCTGCTGCACGGACCGGAAGAGCGGCTCCATCCGGATAACGAAAAAGACGATGAGCGCGGAGGTGACCAGCAGAAGCGGCAGCAGGACCAGGGCCAGGCTGGGGCTGGTGCTGACCATCAGGATGAGGCTCCCGACCATCAGCAGCGGGGCGCGCGTTCCGATTCGGAGCGAAATCAGCACCACGCGCTGGATGGCGCTCGCGTCACTGGTCAGGCGCACCATCAACTGGCCGGTTTTCTGTTCATCCAGATTGGCGAACGAGAACGTCTGGATCTTTGTGAAAAGCGCATCGCGCAGATCGCGGGCCACGCTCTCCCCGACCTGCACGGAGAGGATGTTGTTGCCGACGGCGAACAGCGTGCTCAAAAGCGAAATGCCGAGCATCAGCAGCGCTGTACTGATGACGACGCCCTGATCATGCCGCCCGATCCCCTGATCGATGATCCTCTGGACCAGACGGGGAATCGCGAGGTCCATGAAGACCAGCGCGGTCAGCAGGACCAGCGCCATGGCGGCCCGTTTCCAATACGGCCTGACAAAAGAGGCGAGTTTGAAGATCTGATCCATTGTGCGTCACCGGGGTCTTGAGAATGTCCTTGAATACATCCATCAGCCCCGGATTGTCCAGCGCTTTGGTGAAGATATATCTGTATTCCATTTCTTCACATCCGCAGATCGTCGAGGAACTCCGACGCTGGCGCGACGCCCGTCACGAGCAGGTGGTCCCGTGCCCGGGTGCAGGCGACGTAGAGCAGGTGTCGCTCCGTTGAGCGTTCAAAGAATGCCGGCTTCTGCCAGTTCCTGCTTCCAGGTATCTTCCATCAGCATCGTAAAGCTGATCGGGGGTGTATCTTCCTTCAAATCCAAGACACCGGTGCGGATCGCCGTCTCGACGTAAACGGTGAGCAATTCAAACAGCTTCCTTTTATATTCCGTATCGAGATTGCCTTTGAGGTGTTCACCCTTGGTTTCGAGAACCGAAAAACGGTATTTACCCTCTTCAATCCCGTGGATGCAGGCCAGCAGGTCCGGATAGACCTTGTACCTCTGCCAGCCCTGCAAGCTGTAGTCATGCTGGCTGACGGCCAGACGATGCCACCAGTAAATGCACTGCCGGGAATCAAGATACCAGGCAGTCTCTTTTTCCAGGTTGTTGAAATCCCGTTGATACACCTTCTCGAACAGACTCTTTTCCAATGGTCCGCCGTCTTTTCGCAAAAGAACCCTATCTTCGTCCGATACATCGATTTCCAGCGTCTCGGCCAGCGCCCAGTTCAACTTGGAGTTCCTGGAAGCAACCGGTCTCAATGAAATGTCTCCGTTTTCCAGCTTCCGCCGGAACAGGTTTTCCGCCGCCTGATTCACCTGCCCCCGCAGATCGATCTTCATGGCCTTCAACAGATCAAGTCGATTGGCGTACAGTCGTTCATCGGTCATACGACGCCGTCGGAGCGTATCCAACGTTTCACCCAGCACCCGCATCCCCTGCCAGGGGTTTGGGATGACATCCAGCAACTGGCGGACCAGAAAGGCTACATCCAGCCCTTCCTCTGGGAGAACATCCAGCGCTTCATACGCATAATCCATGACCGTTTGATCTGTTTCCGTCCTTTGATCGATGTCGATGCGAACGATGGTGCGTCTCAGTTTTTCCTCCATCTCCGCGGTAAAGCTGTCCGCCCCGCCAAACCGGAAGGATTCCCAATCCAACTGACCCAGGATATCCCGGTCATAGTCCAGTGTCCGATAACCTTCGGACGTGCCTTCATCCCGGGATAGGACACGCGGCAAAAAGATCGTCGGCAGTTTTGAAAAGGCCGCCCGTCTTTGCAGCGTTTCCCGGCGCATCTGGCGCATCGTTTCTCCGTCCGTCCGTAAAACCTTCACGTGAGAGGCGAGATCGGCCATGCCCTCGTCTTCCAAACCCTTCCGGACGCCGTTGACCGCTTCCGTCACATCCTGATCGAATGTAAAGACGTAACTTTCATCCAGGAGCGGATGATTCGTCAGTTGCGCATGAGGCTGGCGCAGGACGCGCCCGATCATCTGAGTCAGCGCCGTCTGGGCCGTCGTTTTGGAGAGGATGGCGAGCGCATAGGCAAAAGGGCAGTCCCACCCCTCCCGCAGGGCGTCCTTGGTGATGATGTAACGCACCTCACAGGACGAAAGCAGAAGATCCTCACTCCCCAACTCATCACTTTCCGATGTTTTCAGACGGATCTCTTCCGGCTTCGCCCCCAGATTCTCGATCAGATATTCCCGGGCGTCCTCGGCATGAACCAACCCTGAATCGCGCTGTTCTTTCCCGGTGCGTTCCACCCGCACCAGCAATATCGGACGGATATAGCGGCCGCTTTCATTCTGGAAAATGGCCGCTTCCTTCGCCAGTTCCTCCAATTTGCCTTGGGCCGCAGCAAGGGTTTGCTTCCAGCCGCCCTTGTCCTCATTGACGACGTTGATCGGCAGCTTGATCATCTCCTCGTCCTTGAGGTCCTTGCCGGGCACGTTGACCAGAACATTGGACTGATGCCTGCCATTGGTGTTGGGCGTGGCGGACAATTCCAGGATAAATCGCGGATTGAAGCCGCAGAGGGTATCCCTTGCTGTGTCCGAATAGGCCTTGTGCCCTTCGTCGACTACGACCACGGGACGGACCAGCCGCAGGACATTCCCCAAGCTCTGCTTGCGCGAGCAGGGTCTTGCCGCCGCCGGTGGGCACCTTGAGGCAGATGTTCGGGATGGATCGCTGCAAGCCGTCATGGCGGGGAAGCCAGGGGGCGACGACGGTCCGGCCGTCCCTGTCTTTGAGATAGGGCAGGACGCGCTCCTTGTTGAGCTGGTCCCAGGCCTTCCGGCAGGGATCGCCGATATCGAGATCGATTCCCTGCTCGGCGATCAGATACCCGGCCTTCTCGACCTTTTCCATCTGCGCGGCCAACACGGCCAGATAATGATCGACCCTGCGCAGAACGCCCTGCTGGTATTCCTTCAGTTCCATCGCTCAGTCCCCCAGAATCCGGTGGACGGCATAAGGCAACTGACAGAATTCGATCCGCCGCGCTGTCAGCTCCTTTTGGCTCATGAACTTCGCAACGGCAAAGATGATGGCCCGTTTGCCCGTTTTGTTGCCCTTGGCGACGGCCTCGACCCGTTCGGCGTTCAGGGCGGCCTCGTTGGAGCGGAGCCAGGCCGTATCGGGCTGATAGAAGAGGTGGATGCGGAAGAGTTCCGTTTCGCCGATGAAGCCGTCCGCCGAAGGTTCGGCAACCGTCTCCAACGATCGGCCGGCGGCGGTGTAAAACACGTAACGGGCCAACGTCCCGAAACCGGGCAGTCCCTTGCCGGTCAGGAGGCTTTCAATCTCGATCGGCTCGCCCAGCGTGCAGAAGGTGAAGCTGCCGCCCAGGCCCGGCGCCTTTTCTTCGATTTTACGCTCACCGGTGACGGTGAGTACACCGTTTTTGATCTCTTTTCTTATCTTATCGTAGGCCGCACCCTCCAGCAATTCAATGCCGTCGATACGCTTCAGAATTTCGCGATGTTTCTTTGAAAAGGCAGACCAGGTAATCTTCTCCTGATATAGTTCGTTTCGCTGGGTGCCGGTAAATGCATAGCCTTTAATCACGCGGCGCACCCGTTCGGCGGTAAGGGTATCGGCGTAGTCCTCACATTCCACAAGGATAAAGCGACGGTTGCCACCGTCTTTTCGGTTGGCTTCAAGGACAGCATGGGCAGTGGTACCGGAACCGGAGAAAGAATCGAGGATAATGGATTTTTGGATCCCCAAGGCGCCAAGAGATCATTCAACAACCACAACCGCGGCCACATCATGCACAGCCACTTGTCATGCCGCTCCAGATCTTCCTTGTCCACCGGGTTGGCCGATTTCTTGAGCCATTCTTTCATCAGCGGCGAGCGGACGTTATCGTTGTAACACCAACCTTCGTTGCCGGTGTTATAAGGCGGGTCGATGAAGATGCAGTCGATCTTCCCGGCATGGGTCGGGAGCATGGCCTTGAGGGCCTCCAGGTTGTCGCCGTGGATGATCAGGTTGTCGTCCAGGGAGGGCTTTTGGCCGGGCGCGGCGAAGGATTTTGCCGCGTCCACCTTCAACTCGCGGAACGGAACGCTCAGATGGTGTGAATAGATAAACTGCTTTCCTTTGAATTCCAGTGTCGGCATGGTTGCAGGCTCCTTAACCGTTCAATGCATATTTTGCTGGGGTGGTTCTTTAGCCGAAGCCGTTCCGTTTCATGGATCAATGGTGACAGACCTGAAGCGTGAGGCGCTCCGCCGAACTGCACACCTTCAGAAGGCTGAGGAAATTCTTGAGGGTCGGGTTCCCTTTCGGACCGAGCATGCGGCGCAGGCTCTTCTCATTGACCTGCAATTCCCGGGCAATATCGGCGATAGATTCAGTGGCGTTCAGATAGTCGCGCAGCAGCGCCTTGCCTGTTTCCATATCGTCAATCAAGAAGGCATTGGTCGCCTCAACGATCAATTCACTTCTGAAGGCCGGGTCCGACTTGACCCGTGCCATGACCGTCTCTTTGAAATCCCTTGTCAGCGGCATTTTCCCGATCTCCCTCTATGGTTGCTTCTTCCTTTTTCTATAATCCGTCCAGCGCTCCCTGGCCGTTTCGATATCCTTCACTTGGCGTTTCTTTGTGCCGCCCCCAACCAGGATGACCAACGCCTCGCCATCCATGCCGAAATAGACACGGTAGCCGGGGCCGTAATCGATTTTTCTCTCATAAACCCCGCCCCCGACACTTGCCACGTTCGATGTGTTTCCCATCCCCATTCGGGTCAGGGCGGTTGTGACCTTGGCGGCCGCACGACTGTCCAGCCTATCAAACCAGTTTTGGAAAGGACTTGCGCCATCTACCGAGAGATACTCGACAATTTTCATGCGCCCCTCTCATATACGGCAGAGTAACACAAATGTTACCATTCGTAAAGCTTATTCTTCCCGGTTTCTTTCATCCTCCTCCGGATTGGCCGATTTCATGGGCCACTCCTTCATCCGCGGGGAAGGTGCGTAGCCGTCGCAGCACAAGCGTGCAATGCCGGTGTTGTAAGGCGGGACATGGTCATTCCAAGAGCTTCCGGCAGTTCGGGAATAGTCAGTCCCGGTCTATCTGAGAGTGAACTTGCCCCGTAACTTGTCCTGTAACTTGCCCTGTGCCCTCGTCAAAGATGATCGCCTGCTGGGCGGCGGCTTCTTTGCGTTTTCGGGGTTTGGGAATCGGCGTGATGAACTCCGCGCGGCGGCGGTTCTCGATAATCTGTTGCGTCGGCTGGCCTGAAGCGTCCAGTTCCCAGTGGCGCGCCGAGTATTTGTAAGGAGAATTGAGGATGGGCTTTTCGAAGAATCGATTTTCCATGTTCAGGTGCTCTCCGGTTGCTGCTGTTAAAGATGCGGGCCATGTTGGCCCGCAGGCCACAGGGTACATCCCCGGGGAGGATCAAACCGCCCATCGGGTTTGTTAGAGCTTTGACGGACAGGATCATCGGAATCGTTAGGAAATCTGCACCTTTCTTTCTAATTTGTCAATGTTTTATCCCGCCAATTCAATCTCTTTCCCGCAGAAGCGGCAGCAGGGCCAGGCCGGGGCTGATGCTGACCATCAGGATGAGGCTCCCGACCATCAGCAGCGGGGCGCGCGTCCCGAATGGATAACCTTTCATACATATTTAAATCCGTTAGCGAGCACAATTATATTCGCCGCAAAGCAAAATATATTGCAACTTATTTTGCTTTATGGCATAAAAGATTCCATGTTGATTCCACGTTATTCAGCAACATCCATCCTCCGGGATCTCGAGGAAAAGATGGTTTTTCTCTCCGGACCCCGCCAGGTCGGGAAAACCACCCTGGTAAAATCGTTCCTGCACGGAAAACAGGACCGCTATTTCAACTGGGACAACCGACAGGACCGCCGGGAGATCCTCGCGGCGCGATGGCCTGCGGAAGATGCGACCCTGGTCTTTGATGAACTCCACAAATACAGAAGCTGGAAGGCGTGGATCAAAGGGGAATTCGATCATCACCGGGAGCGGCTGAAATTTCTCATCACCGGAAGCGCCCGCCTTGACGTATACCGCAAGGGCGGCGATTCGCTTCAGGGGCGATATCATTCCCACCGCCTGCATGGATTCACCATGAGCGAGTTGGAGCGCCGGTCGGTTGCCATCGAACCGTTCAAGGAACTGTCGTTCCCGGATGCATCATGCGGCGACGTGATTGAAACCCTTTTTCATTACGGCGGCTTCCCGGAACCGTTCCTCAAGCAGAATCAGCGCTTTCTGCGACGATGGCAGAGGGAAAAGATGGATCGTTTCCTGAGGGAGGATATCCGCGACCTGGAAAACGTCCGGGACCTTTCCGCCCTTGAACTGCTGTCCGACCTGCTCGCTGAAAGGATCGGCGCCCCCCTTTCGCTGCAGTCCCTGAGGGAAGACCTGGAGGTCAGCCATCGCGCCGTATCTCACTGGGTCGATATCCTCGAAAGGCTGTATTATACTGTTACCTCGTTACGCCCTATGCCCACAGCACCGTTCGTTCCCTGCGCAAAGCTCCCAAGGCCTACCTCTGGGACTGGTCCGTCATCACCGATGAAGGCAGCCGCTTTGAAAATCTGATCGCCGGGCACCTCCTGAAAATGTGTAATTTCCTGGAAGACCGGGAAGGTTACCGGATGGGTCTGCATTATCTGCGCGACGTATCGAAAAGGGAAGTTGATTTTCTGGTCACCGTGGACAAGCGGCCCTGGTTTGCGGTTGAATGCAAAGTGTCCGCCCATTCCGTGAACCCCGCCCTCCGCTATTTCGGCGAGCGTTTGCAGATCCCCTACCTCTATCAGGTCTTCTTGAGGGGATCTGACGATCTCCTGGATGGCCGGGTAAGGATCATGCCTGCCGCAAAATTCCTTGGTGCGCTTCCCTGACGTCTTTCTCCGGGCCGCCGGAAGTGATTTCCCATTGACATTCCACATCGGTTCCCGTACTTCTTGGCCGGAAATTTCAGTGAATAAGGGAGAAAAACGTGAAGGACTACACCCGTATCGCCCGGAAGATCACGATCGTGCTGTTCCTCTCCCAGAGCCTGAGCTCGGCAGGATTCATCGCCGCCTTCACCGTCAACGCCCTCGTCGGCGTCGATTTGAGCGGACAGAAGGCCATGGCGGGCGTTCCCGGCGCCGTCTACGTACTGGGGCAGGCTTTCGGCGCCCTGGTCTGGGGCTTCAGCATGGAGCGGATCGGCCGGAGAGGGGGTCTCGCGCTGGGGCAGGTCCTCGGGGTGATCGGATCGGTGATCGCAATGAGCGCGGTGGTCGGCCGTTCCTTGCCGCTCTTCCTGATGGGTCTTGTCCTGGTGGGAATGGCCAGATCGGCCGTCGATCTGGGCCGCTTTGCCGCGGCGGAGGTCCACCTGCCTGCGCAGCGGGGGCGGGCCATCTCCCATGTGGTGCTGGGAAGCACAGTGGGGGCGATTTTCGGACCTCTGCTGGTGGGCCCCACCGGAACGTTGGCAAAGTGGGCCGGGTTTTCGGAGTTGGCCGGACCCTACAGCGTCGGATTTATCGGTTTGATCCTTGCGGCCATACTGATCTTTGCGGGGCTGAGGCCGGACCCACGAGACGTCGGGCGCGAACTCGCCCGCCTATATCCGGAATCGGTCCCCCGGCAGGGGACCCGCTCCCTTGCGGAGATCGTCCGGCAACCGGGGGTGATCGTGGCCATGGGCAGCGTGGTCTTTGCCCAGATGGTGATGATGGTGCCGATGTCCATCACCTCCGTCCACATGAAGGCCCTTCACCACCCCTTGGGCGCGGTGTCGCTGGTGATCTCCGCCCATACCCTGGGGATGTACGCCTTCTCCATCATCTCCGGGCGGATGACCGACCGGTGGGGGCGCGGGCAGGTGATCATCCTGGGAGCGGTTGTGATGATCGTCTCCTGCCTGATGGCCGCCCCTTCGACCGGCCTTGTGGCTCTGATGGTCGCACTCTTTCTACTGGGGCTTGGCTGGAACTTCGCCTACGTGGCCGGGTCCACCCTGCTGGCCGACCAGCTTTCGCCTGGCGAGAGGGCCAAGACCCAGGGTTTCAACGACCTGCTGCTGAACCTGACCTCGGCTGCCAGCCAGGTCGTCAGTGGGGTGGTGTATGCCGTCGGCGGCTACGGGGTCATGGCTCTGGCGGCGGCGGCGGCATCGCTGGCGCCGTTGGCCTTGGCCATATGGTGGCAGGCGGCCGGTCGGCAGATCACCGCACCCCCACAGCCATAGAGAGAGACGTTGATCAGCGCATCTTGACCAGCGGGGGAAGTTTTCCGGCAAGGCCCACATGGCCGTTCTTGACAATCATCACGCCGCTGACGCCATCGATGGAAACCATTTGATTCAGAGCCGGCTCCACATCGCCGACGGCCTTGACGAGATTGGCGGCCAGGGTCGCCGCGGCATCCGCCAGGGCGGCATCCTTCGCAACCACGGTGGCCAGATCGCATTGGCCCAGGCTAAGGGAGTGGCCCATTTTCCCAGAAGATGAACAGATCGAGAGGGGGGTATCGCGCGCCTGCAATGAAAACGCCAGTCGGCCGATTTGCCCCGACTCGCCCGGATAGAGACCGATGATCACGGGTTCGACGGTTTGCAGATAGATGTCGCCCCCGTTATCCACAATCACCTCTTCGGCGCCGGCCCGAAGAGCGGCCTCGACCGCAAGCTGGGCCATGGCCCCGGCGACGGCAGCCATCGGTCCGACGCCCACCCTGTTTGCTGCGCGGGCCATCCGCCGTGCAACTTCGGGCGCATCGGCTCTGGTCGCGACGGGTTGGAGCGCGTGTTGAAAATGGGGATGCCGCCGGATATAGTCCTCCAGAATCGCCCGTTGCCGGACGATCTCCCGCGTGACGGCTTCAAACGGCTCGCAGCAGATCCGTAAAACCGCCTCTTTGTGGATGAACGTTCTGTAAACCCGTTTGCGGTTCATGGGCTGCCGGAGCGGACTTTGCGAAATGGAATTAGAACGCCGATGTGCACGCGCCAAAGGGACAGATGCGGATGCACGCCAGACACTCGATGCATTCGGATTCGTTGTAGGCTACCTTGCGGGTGGCGCGATCTTCGATTTTCAGCGCCCCCGGGGGACAGTATGGAATGCAGTAGCCGCAATGGGCGCAGCGCTCCTCGTCTCGGATGACCCCCTTTCCGGAATAATTGACCGTGACGTTGAAGGTCTTTACAAAATCGATTGCGCCCTGGATCGCCTTTTCCGTGCCCGTGACGTCCAGCACAAGGTACCCTTCCTCCTCCGGTGTGACCTTTGCCCGGTAGACATTGACGATGAGATGATGATCTTTAACCAGGTGGTATATGATCGGCTTGTCACATTCGCATTTGGGAAAGTAGAACATCAGTTTTTTTGTCACGGTATCTTCGTTCATCGGGGCGGCTCCCTCTTTACCAGCGGTTTCATTTTCATGTCTCTTTTAAGAGGGGCGATCGGAGCGGCAAGCCGGAAATCACCCCGCCGGATCTCATCCGCCAGCAGATTCGCTACCTCCAATGCTTTAAAGTACGAAGACAACGAGCCGACCTCTATCGTCTTGCCGTCGACCTGGATCTGGCCG
>CAKKRN010000071.1 GCA_919902745.1 Syntrophaceae bacterium
TGCAGTTGCGCTGAGTCGGATAATGAAGTTTTTTTCAGGCATTAGCAAGCTCGCTTCATGATTTCTGCAATTTTCATCTGATCTTCTTTTTGAAGGTATGGGTGCATGGGCAGGCTGAAGATACGGTTTGCGGCGTCTTCGCTGACGGAGAACGCGCCCGGCGCATAACCCAGGGCCGCGAAGGCCGTCTGCAGGTGCAGGGGCTTGGGGTAGTAGATCGCCGCGGGGATCTTCGCCTCCTGCAGGCTTTTCAGCAGGGCGGCGCGGTGGGCCTCATCCTTGGCGAGGACCGAATATTGCGCCCAGGCGCTCAGATCATCCGGCGGAATGTGGGGCGGCCGGACCGACGCGCCGTCGAGCAACGCGGTATAGCGGTTGGCAACCTCCTGCCGCAGTTGCACCTCTTCCGGGAAGATGTCGAATTTGGCCAAGAGGATTGCGGCCTGGAGGGTGTCGAGGCGGCCGTTGATGCCGATGCGGGCGTTGTCGTATTTGTGGCTGCCTTTGCCGTGGACTCGGATGGAATCGAGGGCGGCGGCGAGTTCGTCGTCATCGGTGAAGCACATTCCGCCGTCACCGTAACAGCCAAGGGGCTTGGCGGGGAAAAATGAGGTGCAGGCGATATCGGCCAGGGCCCCTGCCCTTTTACCCTTGTACACGGCGCCGAAGGACTGGGCGGCGTCTTCGATGACGAAAAGACCATGTTCTTTGGCGATTTTGTTGATGGCATCGTAATCGGCGGGCAGGCCGAAGAGATCGACGGGGATTACACCTTTGGGGATCAGTGCTGAGGACTGAGTGCTGAGTACTGAGTTTAAGGGTAAAGGGCGGATAGAAGGATCATTCGATTTTAGGGCAATGATAGCTTGTTCGAGTTTGGCCGGATCGATGTTGAAGGTTTTGGGATCGATGTCGACGAAGACCGGCGTTGCCCCGAGGAGGCTGATCACCTCCGCCGTGGCGATGAACGTGAAAGGCGTGGTGAAAATCGCATCGCCCGGGCCGACACCGTAGGCCATGAGGGCCATGAGGAGGGCGTCCGTCCCGGAGGCGCAACTGATAGCGTGTTTTGCACCGACATAGGCCCCCAGTTTCGCTTCCAGTTCCTTGACTTCCGGCCCCATGATGTATTGGCCGTGATGGAGAACGCGATGAATGCCGGTTTCCAGGGCGGGACGGATATCGTTCTGCTGGCCTTTCAGGTCGATGAAGTCGATGGGCCTGGCTTCTGGCCTGCGTGTCAGGTATTGCTCTGGCGAGAGAATGCGTGGATCCTGTCTGTTCAGTAGTTGTTCGTCACGTGTGAGCAGAGCGATTTCGCCGGGGATTAAGCGGTCCAATGCACGAATGAGCTGTTCGTCTTCGGGGTCTTGGGCCTCAAAGACATGCCCTTCCGCGCTAAGAGCGGCCAGCCAGTTTTTGTCGGCACAAAAGTCCTTGAGCAAAGCCCTTGCCCTGAAGCTGATTTGCCGATTGGTCAGGCATAGCTCATCATCCGCACAGATCCGCTTGAGCTCGCCGATCAACGTGTATTCCAGCGTTTGTACCGAACCTGCGTATATCCATACCCCAAAGCCTCTGGCCAGAGCCAGGTTGACGGCATCTCTGGACGCTTTCCCAAACAAAGGTCGTTCCGCACATACGTCAACGATTATGTTGACATCCAAAAGTAGATTCATGTGTTAATCACGCATCTTTCTGAATTCGTCTCGAAAGGTAAACGCCTCGATCCGGTTGTACTGCTTTTGTGTCAGGGGCGGCAGTTGTTCATCCGGTGGTAGCGGTGCGTTGCGAATGCGTTCCAGCCTGTCAGCCATTGCCTGCGATAACGCCGCAACCTCAGGGGGGAGGGTGTAGCTCGTCCGTGCTTGATCCTCGGATTGGGATACCTCATGGGTCACAATTATATCATCAGGCACGTCAATACGGACCGTGAAGCGTTGATGGGCAAAACGTATTTGCCCTGGCAGTTCAAGCCTGCCGTGGTCGTAGATAGCTTCGATTTGCATCTTCAGTCCTCCAGATTTCCATGGCACGTATCCGCTCAAGTTGTTTGTTTTTCGAGGGATAGCGTTCTATTTTTTCCCTTGTTACCGCGGGGCTTGGGGGACAGATTTGAAATCTGTCCCCCATTTATACTCGGAGAGCTTTGAAAATCTACCCTCTTTGTCATTCCCGCCCCCGCTTTCGCGAGGGTAAACTCCAGCGGGAATCTATGAAGCCACGGAGATGACTGGATTCCTGCTGGAGTTTACCCCGTACTTGATACGGGGCAGGAATGACGATTTACCAAGTTTCGGCAGAAATTCAAAGGTCACTTTTCAAGTACGGGGGTCAGGTCTTGCAATTTAGCGTTTGAGTGAGTTATCGAGGCCATGAAAGATATCTC
>CAKKRN010000072.1 GCA_919902745.1 Syntrophaceae bacterium
GTCTCCAGCTCAAGATGATCAAGCACCGCCTCCGGAAACGGGAGGAGGGATAACTTTCCCCGTGTTTGTGAGAGGCGAATACCGGGATACGGGGGGAGACCCCGGCATCCCCGTAAAGCGGCCGGGTGACGAACCGTAAAGAAAAAAAGGGCGGCCCGGCTCCATGTCTCCGGTATCCGCCCTTTTATAACCGATCTTTCAATGGGTTCCCCGTGTTCTAATGGTGGTGCGTCGTCGTCGTATGGTGTGTCGTCGTGGTTTCGCTGCCCGTAGTGGTCACAACCGCCGCAACGGCCGCTGCGGCTACCGCTGCCCCCACCGCTACCGTTCCGACTGTTACACCCGCCGTTGCCGCCGTCCCGGCCGAAACTCCCGCCGCACCGGCCCCCGCACCGACGACGGTCGCCGAAACGCTGATGACACCGCCCGACACGACGGCGGTCTGGCCGGCCACGATGGTCGTTGTCGACACAACAACCCCCGTGACGGAAAGGGCCGAAACGGTCAGGGCGCCGGATGTACAGGTGATGGTCGTTGTCATCTGGGTCCCCACCATTCCCACCGTGATTTCGAATCCCGTCCCCCTGACGCCGGCAACGGCCGTCGGGGTACCGACCTCGAAGCTGGAATCGCCGCCGATGAACTTTCTGACATCGGCCGTCAGCTTGCCGATGGTGAGGGAAAAGAGCCCCTTGCGGGTCTTCTCCTGGATATAGAACTCCTTGACCTCGAAGTTGGAGTTCGGGGCAAGGCCGATGGTGCTTTCATCGTCAAAGATCATCGAGGCGGTGGACCGGCCTCCGGTGACGATCAGGTCCTTCGGCTGGATCGGTGATTTCACTTCAGGCTTGATGACCACCCCTGCGGTGGTCTGCGTCACATCGCCAACAACAGAGCTAAACTGACCTATGGCGGCAGCGAGGATCGTCGAGGGGATGACCAGTTGGATTACAAGCAACGCGACCAAAAAAGCTTTCAATCGGGTACGAATCATAATACCTCCTTCTGAAATATTCACCTGGTCTGCATGTGTGGCCTTCCTGAATGACCATATCTGACCGAAAAGAAGAATTTGTACTTATGAATAAAACAAATAAAGACGCCTGTCAACAG
>CAKKRN010000073.1 GCA_919902745.1 Syntrophaceae bacterium
AGGACACTGGCCTTTCACGCCTGTAACCGGGGTTCGACTCCCCGTGGGGACGCCATTGATGATATCAAGGGATTGGGTTTGACTACCTGATCCCTTTTTTCATGACCCTGGATCATTCCATGACCGCAAGCCCGCCCCTCGCCTTCTCCGGCCTCGGATTGATGGACCGTTCAGCCATCCCGGTATGGAAGCGGAAGTTTGTCGGTCATGAGAATGTTCGCTCGAACAACTCCGCAATGGCCTTTTTGCCGTTCTCCTGGAGAAATCTCGTCCCCGTCCCCGCGAAATGCGGTTGGCTGACGACCGGCTCGTTCCCTCTCTCCCGTTCAACCCAGTCTGACTGACTCCACCGGAACCAGGCATTGCGCTTTTGATCGAACACGAACAGCGGCTTGTTGCAGATTTTGGCGAACTCCGCGCCCCATCCCGTACCGCCCTTCACGGTCTTGTCCGTCAGGATTTCCCCGACCACGTAAATCCCCTGCCCATTGTTGATCTGATACCAGATGCTCTGCAGGACTTTGCGCAATGTAGGGCTTTCCGTATAGCGCCGATTCATCAATTTCGAAACGTATTCAAGGCTAACGTCGCCATTTTTCAGCTCTTCGTGATTCAGGATGCGCACACCCCTCTGGCGGCCCCGGGCGTGACCCTCAAACGTGAAGTTCACCTCCTCAATCCCAAAACGCTCCGCATTCTTACCAAATTCCGCTTCTGCTCCTTCAGCGCCACCGCTGAAAAGAATTACATTTTCTTTTTTCACGCCCGTTCCTTTCCTTATGCCGCTATCATTATTGATGCACTGCATGAATCTGAGAACAAAACCTCATACAAACACTTCTGGCTGCATTCTATCATGACAGGGTTGATTCTTGAAAGGACTTTTCTTGAAGAGCTCCTTGCGATATTTCAATTGGCAATCAAGACCCGGTGAGTGTAGTATACCCCCACGAAAAGTGAAAAAATGAAAAGGTTTTTATATGTTGCCCGATGCCGATATGAAATCAGGTTACAAAGGGCAGATGAGCCATGGCGCAAGGCCGAGAGTAGCCATTATCGGTGCAGGCTTTGGCGGACTCTGGGCCGCCCGGAACCTGGCGAAAAAACCGGTCGATGTGGTTGTTGTCGATCGGAACAATTACCACACCTTCCTGGCTCTCCTCTACCAGGTGGCCGCAGCCGAATTGGAAGCGGAGGATATCGCCTATCCCGTGCGCAACATCCTCTGCAGAGATCCCAACATCGACTTTGCTTTGGCCCATGCCCGGCGGATTTACCTGAAAAACCGCGTGATCGAGACCGATGGCGAGGCGATTTCTTACGATTACCTGATTCTGGCCACGGGAAGCATATCCCATTCGTTCGGCCTGCCGGGGGTGGAAGCCCATGCCTATTTTCTGAAGACCCTCGAAGAGGCCGTTGTCCTGAAAAACCACATCATCTGCTGTTTTGAAAGGGCTGCTCGGGAGACGGACGCGGCCAGACGCAGAAGCCTTCTCACATTTGTCATCGTGGGCGGCGGCGCCACAGGTGTGGAGTATGCGGGCGCGCTGAGCGAACTTGTCCATGGTCCCCTTGTCCAGGACTACCGGACGATCGATTTTAGCGCCGTCCGGATCATTCTGCTGGAGGCGGCGGACAATCTGATCGCCGGCATGCCGGAGTCCGTGCGCCTCTACACGCTTGAGAGGCTCAACAAGATGGGCGTTGAGGTGCGCTTGGGGGCGCATGTCGCGGAAGTAAACCCGGACTGTGTGATCCTGGGCGGCCTGGAAAAGATTGAATCCCGGACCATTGTGTGGACCGCCGGTGTAAAGGGCGAACCCATCGCCGGTCTGTCCGGACTCCCCACGGAAACGAACGGACGTGTTTCCGTCCTGCCGACGCTGCAAGTGCCCGGCCACCCGGAAATCTACGTGGCTGGGGATCTGGCTTCGATCAAAGAGAACGGTCGCGTCCTGCCGATGGTGGCGCAGGTGGCTATCCAATCCGGTACGGCTGCCGCAAAAAACATCTTGCGACAAATGGACGGACAATTGCCGCAGCCTTTTCGTTATCGCGATCGGGGCTCGATGATCACCGTCGGCCGCAATAGCGCGGGAGCGGCCATCGGTTCCGCCACGTACACCGGTTTCTTCGCCTGGCTCCTCTGGCTCGTCATCCACCTCTTTAATCTGATCGGTTTCCGCAACCGGATCATGGTGCTCATCAACTGGGCATGGGACTATCTGCTCTACGAACGGGCCGTCCGCTTTGTCTTCCCTGCGGAAACGCCCTCCCTATCCAAGTCATCTTCGTGCGCCTGCGGGACCGAGCGTGACGATGATTCGCCCAAAGGATGATCAAATGAATCACGATCTGCCCCACCGGCCGCAAAGATGGCGGATGGCCAGGAGCGGATGCCGCCAGGTCATCCTCGGCCCCGCGAACCGCATCACCTCACGGATCCGCGCCTTCATCTCCGGCTTGTAACAGTGGA
>CAKKRN010000074.1 GCA_919902745.1 Syntrophaceae bacterium
AATGATTTTAGTCAGTTTTGTGTCTGGAAAGCAGGTTGACATCTCCGTGTCAGCCTGAGCCGGGCGGCTTTGATATTTGTGTTTTTTGTTTGCGCCTGCGCCAGAAGAACAACGCGGCAATTGCCAGTGCCAATTTGGTTATTGCTGCGGCCCATAGCGTGCGGGCAACAAGCGCGCGGCGTTGTTTTATTTGTTTGGCCTCCTGGCTGGTTTTGGCCTGTGCAAGCATTGTCCGCCAGTTGGAGATGTTTTCTAGCGCGGGCAGGCTGTAACAGGTGTTCCACAACACCAGATATGCGGATTCTTCCTTTTGCCATTTTGCGTCATCCCATCCCAATTCCGGCTGGCAAATGGCGCGAATGGCAGGCAAAAACGCCTTTCCGCCTTCCGGCAGCAACAGCCCCAGCCTCACTCGGCGCAAAAGCAAATCGTCCAGGTGAACCACACCCTCGGCGCGGGCGGCCCAGCGCAGCTCTGCCCACAGCGTTTTGGTGCCGGGGATCAGTTCCAATTCGCCGGGAAAGGCCGCCGCAATCAATGCAGAGGCATCCTTGCCGTAATGACCCATCAGGCGGCGGCGCAGTGTTTTGTCTGTGTGATTGATTTCCGGCATTATTGCCGGGTTAAGCACGGGGGCGGCGATGACTGATGGAGGCATGTTGGGCACGTAACGGCGCGTTGCCTTAAGCGCATCCAGAGCAATCAACCGGAATGTGGTTAACTTGCCGCCGGTCACGGTAAGCAGCCCGCGCTCTTCCCATATCACGTGGTCGCGCGATTCTTTGGAAGGATCGGTCTGGCCGGTGTTGATGACGGGCCGCACGCCGGCAAATGTTGCCAAAACATCATCCAACGTCAGGCGCAGTGATGGGAACTCGGCCTCGACGGCGGCCATCAGGTAAGCCACTTCCCGGGCGCTGATGCGGGGTTCATTATCCAGCGGTTGGTCATGGTCCAAATCGGTTGTGCCTACCAGCGTAATGCCTTCCCACGGAAAAATGAATACCGGGCGGCGGTCAATGGGGTGTAAAAAGCTAATGGCCTGTGCTACCGGCAGCCGCCATGCGGGAAAAATCAGATGGCTGCCGCGCAATGGGCGAAGGCGAGAAGACGCATTCATTTGCCTGCGCAGTGTGTCTGCCCATGCGCCTGTGGCGTTGATCACCACGCGGGCATAGGCGTTGGTGCTGCGATTTTGCTCCATATCTTGCAGGCGCGCGCCGGTTGCCTTCTGGCCAGTTTCATCGAACAATAATTCCCGGGCGGCCACATAGTTGATTGCTACTCCGCCCTCGGCGGCGGCTTCCTGGATGAGGCGCAGTACCAGGCGAGCATCGTCCGTTTGAGCATCACCATAGCACAGCCCTCCCTTTAGCCCTTTTTGGGCAATATGGGGCGCCAGCATTTCAAAATCTTGCGTGCTGTAATATTGATGGCTCCATTGCAATGCCAGAAGGTCGTAAATAGCCAATCCGGTTTGGTATGTCCAGCGGCCGGGGCGGTCGCCTTTGTAGGTTGCCAGCAAAAACCCCATGGGGTCTATCAGCCCTGCGCCTTCTTCGAGCAAACGGTCTCTTTCCCTCACCGAAGCGCGGGTCAGACCTATCTTGCCTTCTTTAAGGTAGCGCAGCCCGCCGTGAACCAGCTTGGAAGATCGGCTGGACGTGCCCCATCCAAAATCGCGCCGCTCCACCAGCAAAACGCGCAGGCCAAGCCGGGCAGCTTCTCTTAGAATCCCCGCGCCGGTAATGCCGCCGCCAATGATGAGGATATCCCATGGTTGTTCCAATTTAGACCAGATTTTTTCGCGCCAGTTTGTTTCCCACATAAGTCAAGTTCCAATTTGTACAAGTTATACAAGTTTGCCCGGATTCATTATCCCTTTCGGGTCGAACTGCTTGCACAGGCCGGCCAATGCGGCCATGCCCAGTTTGCCTTTTTCTGCGGGCAGGTAGGGCAAATGGTCTGTGCCAATGCCGTGTTGATGGCTGATGGTTCCGCCGCGCGCAACAATGGCCTGGCTTGCGGCCGTTTTGAGCGTTTGCCAGCGACGGAGTGTTTCACTGACGGCCTTGCGCCTGTCCGGGTTGGAGGCCGTGCGGAACAGATAAGTAGTATACAGGCTGGAGCCATCCGGATAAAGATGCGATAAATGCGTGAACACATGCACCTGCTCATCTTCCAGGGCCGGGCGCAGGGCAGATTCAATGGCATCTATCATGGCAGGGATGTTGTCCCAGCCGGTTGCTGTTTCCAGCGTGTCAATGGCGTAGCCCATTTCCCACAACGTATTGCGAAGATAAGGCGTGCGAAAACGGTTTTTATGCCACTGGCTGCCAAATGTTCTGCCTGCGCGTATCCCCCTGCAGTTATCGGCGATGTTCAGCGCTTCTTTGCGGGATGTTTTGATGACTGCGTCCCGGCCTGCAAAGCCAAGCAACAACATGCACTTGTTGTCTTTTACGCCTCGAAGCGCAAGCATGCGCTCTAGTAAGCCTATCAGGTATTCGTGGCCGGCCAATGCCAGCGTGGTTTCTGTTTCAGTGGGGGTGCTCAGGCGCAGCATCGAAAGCGGCAGACGGGCTTGCACAATCTGGCGCGCCGCGCTCAACCCTTGTTCAAAGCCGGGGAAAAACACGGCATGGAAATTTTCTCTTTCCGGTAGAGGCGTTACGCGCACGGTGGCTTCGGTCAGAATACCCAGCCGTCCTTCAGAGCCAAGAACAACCTCTCTCAAATCCGGTCCGGCGGCAGAGGCGGGGAACGCCGGCAGTTCCAGGCTGCCAGCGGGCGATTCCAGCTTTCCGCCCGCAAACAGTTTTTCGATGCGCCCGTAACCCAATGATTGCTGCCCGCTGGAACGGGTGGCAATCCAGCCGCCCAATGTGGAAAGCTCGAAGGATTGGGGGAAGTGCCCCAGTGTAAAGCCTCGCGCCCGAAGCTGCGCTTCCAGGTCGGGGCCGGTGATGCCCGCGCCAAAGGTTGCCAGGTGGCTGATTTCGTCAAAGCGTTTCAGGCCGCTTAGGCGGCTCATATCAACGGTCAGCACCGGCGCATCACCGGGCAGCGGGTTGATGTGCCCCACGACGCTGGTTCCGCCGCCATACGGAATGAGCCGCGCGCCTACTGCCGCCGCGTAGCCAATCAACTCTCGCACCTCGGATTCTGTGGAAGGATAGGCTACGCCATCGGGCAGGGGGTGTATATCGCCGCAGCGCAGGGCAATCCAATCCGGCAGGCTTTGCCCTCGCGCGTGGAAAATTCGCTCTACCGGGCTATCCAAAACCAGCGGATGAACGGGCAGCCGGGATGGCGGCACGGCGGCGGCGGCTTCTTCCAGTCTGACATCTTGCGGCGGCGTGCCGGGGCCGATCAATTGTTCCAAAAACCGCGCTGCCGATGCGGGCAGCGGGTAAGTGATGGTATCATCTCCCCAACCGTTCCAGCGTCTCATGGTTTACCTCATTTTGGATTGGGCCGCGTGTTGAGCGGTGGTTTGCTTCCACAAATCTATGCTTTCTCGCATAACAGCTTTGGAAAGTTTTTCCGCCTTGCTGGCATTTTTGCGGCGAACGTCAGACAGCAAGGCGGCATAAAAAGCCCGGGAGGCGGCCCTGGCTTTGGGATTAGAAAAATACAATTGCGCGGCCTGTATGTAAAGTTTTGTAAAGCCGTTGAGAATGAGCGTGTATACCGGATTGCCGGAGGCCAGCGCCAGCGCGCGGTGCAGTTTCCAGTCAAAACAGGCAAAGGCTGCTGGCGTGTCTTCCAACTGGGCGAAAGTTTCCAGGTGGCTTGCCACATCCTGCGGCGAGTGTTCCACGGCAGCGCGTGTGTAGGCCGGAGCCAGCGCCAGCCGCGTTTCTAGCAAGTGGTCAATAAAATTCGGGGGCAGTTTTTGGGTGTGGCAGGCCAGAGTGCCAAGTATGTTCAGCCCGCCTTCTTGCCAGAAGTTGTTGATGATGGTGGGTTTGCCTTGTTGTATGGTAAGCCATCCGTCGCGCTCCAGACGTTGCAGGGTTTCTCTCAGCGTGGGGCGGGTGATGCCCAACCGGGCGGCCAACTCGCGCTCTGCGGGCAGTGTAGAACCGGGCGGATACGCGCCGTCCAAAATAGCTGCCACCAGGGCATGTTCGGCGTAAGCGGCAGGACGCTGCGGCGCAGTCCATTCGTTCATAGGGATTCTCCTTGTGCTAACTGGTAAGTGGTCTGACCAGTTAAATCTATTACACTGCATTCTGCGCCGTTGTCAAGCGCGATTTGAACTTGTGTAAGAAGCACGTAACCTGTCAGGGTTTGTAGCAAATAAGCTGTATGTTACCGGGAGGTGACAAATGAGACGGACAGAGCGAACCGCTTTTCGGTCATTTCACCAGTCACGAATGCCTTTTCGGGAGTAATCCAGACAGACTTCACCTGCACGCCTTTTTTTCAAAATGCGTTATGACTGTACGTATTCATCCCAAGAATATTCGGGGTCGCCGTAGATAGTATCAGCGTGTGTTTGAAGCTGGAGATCGACAGCGGCGTATTAATGGGGACACGATGCAGCATCATGTCCCCATAATCCCATTATC
>CAKKRN010000075.1 GCA_919902745.1 Syntrophaceae bacterium
AGTCCGTCGCGGTCCCGCCGCTGTAACCGGGGACAAAGGCCGCTCGACGTCACTATCCTTCGAAGGATGGGAAGGCGCGGCCGGAGGTTGATCCGGAAGCCAGAAGACCTGCCCGCAGGCTGTCCTGTTTGTTATGACCCCCGTGGAGAGGGGTCGCGGATCGGAAACGGATTGAGGATGAAATACGGCATCCCCACGTCGGAAGGCGCGGGGATTTTTGTTTTTCAGGGCAAGGGGGCCGGCGCTTCCTTAGGGCCGCTTCCTGTCGTCGGCAACCCAGCGAAAGGTAGGCATAAAAGAGTGGAGGGGAAGACAGGATGACGCAGCGTCTGATCCTCATCCGTCACGGCGATCTCGGAGATCGCTGCCGGGGCCGGTATATCGGCCGGACGGATGCGCCGCTCTCTGCGGAGGGAAGGCGCCAGGCGGCCGCCCTCGCCGGACCGCTCGCCCGGCTGCTGAACGGGACGAGCCTCCTCGTGAGTCCGCTTCGCCGGACGCGCGAGACGGCCGAACGCGCGCTGGGCCGGGGTGCTAATTTCGCCGTCGATTCCGACCTCCGGGAGATCGACTTCGGCCGCTGGGAGGGGATGGGCTTCGCGGAAATCCTTGCCGCCGATCGCGCGGCCATCGATCGCTGGGCCGCCCTGGTGGAGGATTTCGCCTTTCCGGACGGCGAGAGTATCGGAAATTTCCGGAAGCGGATCGCGGCGGCGGCCGGACGGATCGCCGCCGATCCCGCCGGAACGGTTGTCGCCGTCACGCATGGGGGGGTCATCCGGTTTCTCATCTGCCATTTCCTGGGGCTTCCGGACCGGGCCCACCTCCTCTTTGACGTCCAACCGGCGTCCATTTCGGAGATCCGGATCGACGGCGGGAAGGGCGTTCTGACCCTTCTCAACGAGCGGCGCCACCTGGAGATCTGTTGAATGGCGGAGATCATCCTCATCACCGGCGGCAGCCGGAGCGGCAAGAGCGCCTTCGCGCAGAAGACGGCGGAGGCTCTACCCGGCCCACGCGCCTACATCGCAACCTGTCCGGTGATCGATCCGGAGACGGAGAAGCGCATCCGGAAGCACCGGGAGGCGCGGCGCGGAAAGGGTTGGGAGACGATCGAGGAGACCGTCGACCTGGCAGGCGCCGTCCGCCGGGCGGTGACCTGCCGGGTGCTCCTGGTCGACTGCCTGACCCTCTGGATCAACAACCTCCTCCACGAGGCTGAAAAGCGGGGGGAAATTTTTACCGAAGAGGCCGCTGTCGGCCGCTGTCGAGAACTGACCGACTCCTGCGGGGCATTCGGCGGAACGGTCATTTTTGTCACGAACGAACTGGGGATGGGAATCGTCCCCGACAACGAAACGGCGCGGCGTTTCCGGGACATCGCCGGGCGCTGCAACCAGGAGATCGCGGCGGCGGCCGACACGGTCACGCTCGTCGTC
>CAKKRN010000076.1 GCA_919902745.1 Syntrophaceae bacterium
CGTCGAATATTCTTGACATACCGGAACACCTTTATCTATAGTCCGAAAAATCAAGGGGGTAGTTCTTAACAATTAAAAAAAGGAGGAGACAACATGACACAGATTATCAAATATCAGCTAAACGAGAGCGACATGCCACGCCAGTGGTACAACATTGTGGCCGACATGCCGAACAAGCCGGCGCCGGCACTGCATCCGGGCACCGGGCAGCCGGCCGGGCCGCAAGACTTCGCGCCGCTGTTCCCCATGAACCTCATCGAGCAGGAAGTAAGCACCCAGCGGTGGATTGATATTCCCGAGCCGGTGCTGGCGATCTATGCCCAGTGGCGCCCATCGCCGCTGTGCAGGGCGCGCCGCTTCGAGCAGGCCCTGGGAACGCCGGCCAAGATTTATTTCAAATATGAAGGTGTGAGCCCCTCGGGAAGCCACAAGACCAACACCGCGGTGGCGCAGGCCTACTACAACAAGCTGGCCGGCACCAAGCGCATCACCACCGAGACCGGCGCCGGCCAGTGGGGTAGCGCCCTGAGCTATGCCTGCAACATCTTCGGCATCCCACTGAAGGTCTACATGGTGAAGGTCAGCTTCGAACAGAAGCCCTACCGCAAGAACATCATGCAGATCTACGGGGCCGAGGTTGTGCCCAGCCCCACCAACGCCACCAACGCCGGCCGGGCCGTCCTGGCTCAGGATCCCAACAGCCTGGGCTCTCTGGGGATCGCCATCTCCGAGGCGGTGGAGGATGCCGCCCCCCGCGAGGACACCAAGTACACCCTGGGGTCGGTGCTCAACCACGTGCTGATGCATCAGACCATCATTGGCCTGGAGGCCCAGAAACAGTTCAAGATGGCGGGGGACTACCCGGACGTGGTGATCGCCTGCTGCGGCGGTGGCAGCAACTTCGCCGGCATCGCCAGCCCCTTCCTTGCCGACAAGTTTGCCGGCAAACAGGTGCGGCTCGTCGGTGTTGAACCGACCGCCTGCCCGACGCTGACCAAGGGGCACTTCCACTATGATTTCGGCGATGCGGTGTGCACCACCCCGCTGTTGCCGATGTATACCTTGGGACACGACTTTGCCCCCGCGGGGATTCATGCCGGCGGCCTGCGTTACCATGGCATGGCCCCCATCATCAGCCAGTTAAAGAAGGACAATCTGATCGAGGCGTACGCCTATAATCAAATCGAATGTTTCAAGGATGCGATCACCTTTGCCCGGGCGGAAGGGATCATCCCCGCGCCCGAGTCGTCCCACGCCATCCGGCACGTCGTGGTGGAGGCGCAGCGCGCCAAGGAAGAGGGAAAGGAGCGGGTTATCCTGTTCAATCTGTCGGGACACGGGCATTTCGACATGTCGGCTTACGATAAGTACCTGGCCGGCGCCATCGAGGATGCACCGCTGCCGCAGAGTTCTCTGGACGCTTCGTGGGAGAAGATCAAAGGGCTGCCGAAGGTGGCATAACAGCAGGGCATGATCCGGGGTGGGATTATAAATCCTCCCCGGATCACCTTTGAGTCCCCTCAATTCGTTCCGGAGGCTTTCCTGATGGCCGACACCTCCTTTGAATCAAGTCGTCCTGCCGCCTCCCTGCTTATGGGCAATGCCGCTATCGCCCGCGGCGCCCTGGAGGCGGGTGTGCGTTTTGCAGCCGGCTATCCCGGCAACCCTTCCTCGGAGATCCTCGGTTTTCTCAGCAGCGATACCGCAGACAGAGTATACGTGGAGTGGAGCATCAACGAGCCCGTGGCCATGGAGGCAGCGGCAGCCGCCTCGCTTGCAGGTCTGCGCTCCCTGGTGACTATGAAGCACAACGGCGTCGCCCTTTGCGTCGATTTTATGTATGCCTTCAGCATGACGGGCTGTCGGGGCGGCATGGTGTTGATCGCCTGTGACGACCCCGGAGCCATGACCAGCAGTGTGGAAATTGATTCGCGCTCCCTGGCAGCCCTTACGCGCCTGCCGGTGCTGGAGCCGTCCACTCCCCAGGAAGCCAAGGAGATGGTCAGGCAGGCATTTGACCTCTCGGAGGAAGTGGGGATGATGGTGATCGTGCGGGTGGTAACACGTTTGTGCCACGGTCACGGCGAGGTGGAGTGCGGTCCGTTGCCGCCGGTAAGCGATGCCGCGCACTTCGATGTTAGCCGCCCCTGCTCCGCCGCCCCCAACCAGTTCTTGCCGCTGACTCGATCTGTGCTGAAAAAGCTGACTGCCATCCAGGAGCGCTTCGAAGTCTCGCCATTCAACGCCTCGCACGAGGAGTCCGGGGCCGATATTCTCGTGGTCGCATCGGGCCTGGGATGGATGTACGCCCGCGAAAGCGCCGGCGCCGTTAACCTGCCGCCGGCATCATTCCTTAAGATCGGCACTCCTTACCCTTTTCCGGATCGTCTGGCGCTGCAGGCCATGCGCGGCAAGCGGTGCGTCCTGGTGTTGGAGGAGACGGACCCCTGGATAGAGGAGCGACTGAAGATTCTGGCGTCCGATCTGGCGGCGGAAGGACATGTGCCGGTTGTCCTCGGTCGGGGACGTCTGGGAGAAACCGGTCTTTTGGAACGCTACGGCGAGCTGAGCAACGATGTGGTGCGCCGTGCTTATCAGCGGGCCTTTGGCGTGGAACTGGCGCAGCGCTGCCGGCCGTTCAGCGAGCGGGCCTCTCAACTTCTGGAGGGGACATTGCCGGTGAGACAGTTGTCGTTCTGCGCCGGCTGCTCGCACCGCGAGACATACTGGGCCATCAAGGCGGCTTTAGCCCTGGATGGGCGGGACGGTTTTGTGTCGGGAGACATCGGCTGTTACGGCCTGGCCACCGGTCCGACCGGCTATAACCTCATCAAGGCACAGCACTGTATGGGATCGGGGACCGGCATGCTCAGCGGTTTTGGCAAGTTGGCGCAGTTCGGCTGGCAGCAGCCGGTTATCGCGGTTTGCGGTGATTCCACCTTTTTTCACTCGGCCATTCCGGCGCTGATCAATGCCAGGATCAACGGCAGCCAGGGGCTGTTTGTACTCCTGGATAACACGGTGACCGCCATGACCGGAATGCAGCCCAACCCCGGCTCGGGTTTCCAGATGCACGGCGGGGGACGTCCGACGGTCGCCCCGGAGGCTATTACCCGGGCCATTGGCCTGCCGACGGAGGTGCTCGATCCTACTCGGGTAGATGACAACATTGCCACCCTCTTCCACCTTTTGCAGAAACCGGATCTGTCGGTGGCGATTTTCCGCCGTCCCTGCGTGATTCACGCCACCCGCCAGCATGGCGGTCCGGTAGATCAGGTATGGGTGGAACAGGACGCATGCCTGGGCGATGCCTGCGGCTGCAACCGCTTCTGCGTGCGGGTATTGGGCTGTCCGGCCAACAAATGGGATGAAGGGATCGGAAAAGCCTATGTTGACATGAATACCTGCAGCGCATGCGGTTTTTGCATTTCCCTCTGTCCGTCCGGCGCCATACATAGGGCAGCATTCCAGGATGGAGGCAGCCGGCCATGACGGAAACAGCAAAGATGAATGTATTGATCACCGGGGTGGGGGGCCAGGGAAATGTGGTGGCGGCGCACCTGTTGGGGGTGCTGGCGCAACGCCAGGGATACCGGGCAGTGGTGGGCGAGATGTATGGCCTGTCGCAACGGGGCGGGTCGGTGGTGAGCCATGTCAGACTCACTTCAGGAGAAACGCTGCCGCCATTGGTGTCGCAAGGCGAGGCGCACGTCATCGTTGGCCTGGAGCCGCTCGAGGCGCTTCGGCAGCTCTGTCTGCTCGGCGATCAAAGCACCCGTGTGATTGTCAACAGTCACCCGGAGGTGCCGGTGAACGTCATGACCGGCCGAACACCGGCAATGCCGGTGCATGCGATCCTCCAGGAGCTGCGCGCCCTCTCCTCCGGCGTCACGATCCTGGACGGACTGCGTCTGGCGCGCCAGGCCGGGGGGGCAAAAACCCTCAATCTGGTGATGCTGGGGGCGCTCATTGGCAGCGGCTATCTGCCGCTGCAAGCGGTGGGGATGGCGGAGGTGCTGGCCGGGGAGTTCGACACGGATAAGGCGGCCATGAACATGACGGCCTTCGAGGCCGGCATTGCGGCCGCCAAAGCCTGACAGGGCGGCTTTTGTTACTTCACAAGATCCGATAGAACGAGCACCGTCCAGTAAGGAAATAACATGAGCAGTATGATTGATATGATATAAGCGGGAATGTACCAGAAGGCGCCCCGAAACACGGTTGCCAGGGAAATATCAGGGGCCATTCCGGCAACAATATAACAGCAAATACCGATCGGGGGCATGATCGAACCCATGGTCGTGACGATGGTGATGACCTGGCCGAACCAGATCGGGTCGTACCCGAGCTGTACCACGAGGGGATAGAATATGGGCAGCGACACCAGGAGGAACGCCAGTGCATCCATCACACAGCCGCCGATGACGTAGCATAAAAGAATTACAGACAGGAGCATCCAGTTCGGCAAGGCCAGTCCGCTGATCCATCCGGCGACCTCGTAAGGCAGCCTGGTTATCGTCAAAAAGCGGCTAAAGATTACGGCTCCCGCGACAATCATGAAGACAAGGCAGGAAATGCGGAGTGTATCGACAATGGATTTGAGAAATCCTTGCCAGGAGAGCTTCCTTCTGATGACACAGATGGCGAGCCCGAGAGTGCAACTCACTGCTGCTGCCTCCGTTGCGGTGACTACACCGGTGAAAAGGGCGTACATGATGATGGCAAAGAGGATAAGGACGTCGATAATGTCGGGCAGGGCCTTAAAACGTTCTTTCCATGTACTCTTGGGTCCTTTAGGCCCCCAGTCAGGATGCCGCCAGCAGATAAAGAAAACGGTGGCCGCAATAGCGATCGTCAGGATGGCGCTCGGTATGATGTTGCCAAAAAAAAGCTTCCCTATCGATTGTCCAGTGTAAAGTCCGTAAACGACGAGAACGATGCTGGGCGGGATGAGGACGCCAAGGGTAGCGCCGGCGGCCACGGAACCGGCGTTGAGTTGGGGATGGTAATTGTATTTCTTCATCTCCGGTATGGCCACCTTGCTCATGGTCGCTGCCGTGGCGGTGTTGCTGCCGCTGATGGCCGAAAATGCCGCACAGGCCATAATCGTTGTGATGGCCAGCCCTCCCTTGTAGTGGCCGAACCAGCGATATGTCGCTTGATAGAGGCCATTGTTGTACCCCCCATAGTGAACGAACTCGCCGACGAGGATGAACATGGGAATAACCGTGAGCCCGTAGTTGGAGAAAATGCTCCACATGTCGGCCCCGACCATGCCGAATGCCGCCTTGAACGAGGTCACATAGGCAAAGCCCAGAAAGCCGATCAACGCCATAGTGAAACCGGCCGGTATCTTGAATAAAAAAAGGACGGCAAACATGATCGCAATGCCGTATACGCCGACCATAGGTCCTTCCATCCCTATTCCTCCTTGGGAGACAGCTTTTTTAGAAAATCAACGAAGGCGGAGAAGCATAACAGAGCAAACCCTACGGATACGGCAAAGACGAAGGGGTGAAAAGCAATCTTCAATGTTTCCGATACTTCATGGGATTCGTATATCTTCATGCCCCAGACATAGACCTGCCAGGACACGATCCCGAAAAATATCATGATGACAACGTCCGCCAGCGCTTCAATGCAGGTCTGAATCTTTTTCGGAAATCTTTCGGTCAGGATGTCCACCACGATATGGTCCTTGTTTTTCTGGGTGTAGCCAAGGGCAAAGGCGATGACGACGGCGCCCAGGAAGGAAACGATCTCGTAGGTCCCCCTGAAGGGTAAATGAAATATTCTCAGGACAACGTTTCCGGTAGCGAGAAGCATGAGGGCGAGCACGGCAATGCCGCCCAGGATCATGGAAATTCGATTGAGAAAGATATTTATCGCTTCGAGATATTTCATCTTCCCCTCCTAACCCCGGTAAGCGGGATAAGTAGGTTAACGAAATGGCTTTCTGCTAGAAAACAATTTCTAACTTACTACACCCACCGACAGGCACGAGTATGCTTCTTTGTCGATAAGGACCAACATCGGCAAACACCGGCGCCGGCTTGTCCTACTTACCGGCAAACTGTTTTTCGTATTTATCTTTCAGTTTGTAGAGATCCTGCATGACCTGGGCCCCGTTGAGCCCCGCCGCCGTTACTCTCTTGACGTAATCATCGATCATTGGTTTAACCAGGCCGGGGATCTGGGCCTTTTCGGAGGCAGGCAGGTTCAGCACCTGATGGTTGTATTTCTCTTTCGACCATTTGAGGGCTTCCTTGACGTGATTGTCAACGTATGTGGCCGTCCATTCCGCCTGTTCGCGCCTGAGGTCGTCAAAGACCTTCTTCACGTCGGCAGGCAGTGAATCCCACTTCTCTTTGTTCATCACCACGGCGAAGGTTACGACAAAGAGGTTCGTGTCTGTCGCATAGGGCGTGTAAGCGGCAAAGTTGAAGTCTTTGAGTATCTCCATGGAAGAGACTACCCCTTTGACCACGCCTTTCTGCAATGCTTCCGGGGTTTCCGACTGAGGCATCGCAATCGGAATGGCGCCCAGTCTCTTGACAGCTTCTGCGCCCGTGCCCGATACCCGCAGCTCCATTCCTTTCAGGTCTTTCAGTGATTTTACCGGCTTGGACGTCATGAAATCAGCCGGTGGGCAGGTAAAGAGGGTGAGAAGTTTAACTTTTTCGAATTCTTTCGGATATTTTTCGATAAGGTCGTAAAGAGAGAGACTGGCGGCCTTGGCGCTCGTGAAGCCGATAGGCAGGTCAACGGCTTCGGAAACAAGGAAGCGGCCTGGCTGGTAACTCATGGCAAAGTTGCCGATGTCGGCCGTGCCGGTAATAACGCCGTCAAAGATGTTTTTTGCGGGAAGAAGTGTGCCGCCCGGGAAGGTCTGCACCTTCACCGCGCCTTTGGTCCTTTGTTCCACCTCTTTGGCCCACCTTTCCATCTGAACACTCGGAAATGTCGAGGCCGGCGGAAAATTGGCATAGGTCAGCTTTATCTCACTCCATACGCTTCCGGGAAGAACGATGTGCGCGCCTAAAATAAAAATAAACGCAAAAAGAATCGGCAAACTTTTTTTGGCTTTCATAATAATCCCCCCTTGTTGTTTATTGCGACCTTCGTAAGGCCGTCCTGTTTTTTGACACTCCCTGACCCCGATAAACGGGACAAGCGCGTTAACGAAACTATTTTCTGCCAGAAAAACGCAGAAAATAACTTCTAACATACTAAATCCGACCTTGACAAAATATTTTTCTATACTTGACCATTTTGGCGGCGGTAAGTATACTGTGACCATTATGTATGTCAACATAAAATAACACAAAAAATAACACCAGAAGTATCGTGAAGGAAAATCTTACGATTCTTTGTTTCAATAATATCAAAATTATAGAGGAGGGCGACATGGAGATCTTTAAAGAAATGACAATGCTGTCCCTGGAGCAGGCAACGGTGCTGCCTTACCTCAGCTACCGGCTGGCTATGGACGGCATCCGGGTGATACGGCTGGAACACCCGGTATATGGAGATCCCAACCGAATGATCGGGGAGAACAGGCTGGGAGAAGAGCGGATGAATACCTATTTCATGGCGATAAACGCCGGGAAAGAAGCTGTTACCCTGAACCTTGGCTCGCCTGAAGGACAGGAGCTCCTGAAAGAGATGATCGTGAAACTGAAGGTTGATATCTTCGCCACAAACCAGCTGCCGAGAAATTATGAGAAACTGGGGATTGATTACCATACCTTGCAGGCGGTTAAACCTGATATCATCTGGGTCGGGCTGACGGGATTTGGACCGGAGAGTAACGAGGCCGCCTACGACCCCATCCTGCAAGCGCGGGGCGGTCTTATGGAACTTACAGGCAAGGCCGGCGAGGACCCGCAGGTGATGGGAGTGCCGCTGCCCGATATGGGGACAAGCGAGCATGCATATGGACTCATCATGAAAGCCCTCTTCAAACGTGCCAGAACCGGGGAGGGGGAGAGAATCGATGTCTCCATGCTTATGTCCACCGCCTCCTGGCTCACCGTGCCGATCACGTTGACGAAGTCTTTTGGAAACAAGATTTCGAGGCGAGGAAATACGCACGAATTCTTCGCCCCTGTCTCCGTCTATGAGACAAAGGACGGGTACGTCTACATTGCCGTCGGGAACGACCGCCAGTGGGTCTCCTTCACGCAGCTCCCCGGCTTTGAGAAGCTGGCCGGGCCAGCCTATGAAAAGAACAAAGGGCGTGTTAATGACGTGAAGAACCTGAATTTGCTGATCACTGATTGTACAAGGACAAAATCAACCGACGAGATAATAGATCTCTGCCAAAAGGCCACGATTGCTATTTCCCGGGTAAATACTATCGAGGAAGTCATCGAAGACGTCTATATAAAAGAGGCCCTCCTTACCGCAAAAGACCCGATCACGGGTACGCAGATATTCATGGCTCCGCCGCCGTTTATGACCTCCTTCCTCAAGGAGTCCGGTCGTCAGATGACCTTTCCGCCCCGGTTCGGGGAACACAACGCGCATATTTACGGCGCACTCGGGTACTCTTCCGGAAAGCTGCAGGAACTGAAGGAGAAAGAAGTTATTTAGCCACGCCGAATCTTGCGTTTGAATAAAGGAGGATATATGGATTTTGCCTTAACCGAGGAACAGGAATTCTTCAAAAAAATTATCACGGATACGGTCGATCATCTTATCGTCCCCAAGGCCCGGGAGATTGATGAGAAAGAGGAGTTCCCCTGGGAGCTATGGCGGGAGTTCACCGGGCTCGGGTATCTGGGACTGCGCTACCCCGAAGAGATAGGCGGCATGAACGCCGATCCGGTAACGGCCATGATCTTCTACGAGCAGATGGCCCGTGGATCAGTAGGTTTTGCCCAGAGCGTCATCATGAACGCCCTTATGGGCACCTATTTTATTTACCGCTTCGGGACGGAGGAGATGAAGAAGCGGTGTCTGTATCCTGCCATTCGGGGCGAGAAGATCGCCACCATGTGTTTTACGGAGGACCAATCGGGCTCAGACCTCGCAGCCACCAGGACAAGGGCCGAAAAAGACGGGAACGAATGGGTGATTAACGGTACGAAGATGTGGATCACCAATGGACCCATTGCCGATATAGCAACGGTGCTTGCTACGACAGACATGGCCAAGGGTGCAAAAGGTCTGAACTTCTTCCTTGTGGAGAAGGGGACGCCCGGCTTCTCGCCCGGTCAGGTGCTCGACAAATTAGGCTGCCGGGGGACCGTAACGGGGGAGCTTGTTTTCGATAATGTCAGACTTCCCGAAGAGAATCTGCTGGGGGCGGAGGTAGATAAAGGCGTCGAATACCTGTCGGAGATCCTCGACGAGGTCAGGGCCATGACCGGAGCGATGGCGCTCGGGATTGCGCAGGCAGCCTATGACGAAGGGCTCGATTATGCGAGGAAGCGGGTCGCTTTCGGTAAAACCATAGGAAACTACCAGCTCATCAGGGCCAAGTTTGCCGATATGGCAACGGAAATGGAAGCAAGCCGACTCATGGTCTACTATGCGGCCTGGAGGATCAAGGAGAAACTTTCCTGCCGCAAGGAAGCGGCTATGGCCAAGATGTTCGCCACCGAGACTTGCCTGAAGGTCGTCGATGAGGTGACGAGGATCTGGGGCGCCAATGCCTTCGCACACGAATACAACCCCCAGCGCTACTTCCGGGATGCCCGGTTTCTTCTCTACGGCGGCGGAACTCATGAGATTATAAAGGATTTTCTTGGCCGGATGATCATCGGGAAGT
>CAKKRN010000077.1 GCA_919902745.1 Syntrophaceae bacterium
TGGGGCTACGGTTTTCCGATCGGGGGCGTCGCGGCCTTCGACCTGGACGAGGGGATCGTCTCCCCCGGCGGCGTCGGCTACGACATCAACTGCGGCTGCCGTCTCATGACCACGCGCCTTCGCCTCCCGGACGTCCGGGAGCGCATTCCGGCGCTCGTCACGGCGCTCTTTCAGAACGTCCCCTCCGGCGTTGGTTCCCGGGGGCCGCTGAAGCTCTCGCCGAAGGAGGAGAGGCAGGTCCTGGTCGAAGGCGCGGCCTGGGCCGTCCGCAACGGCTACGGTACGGAGGCCGATCTGGAGGCGACGGAGGACGGCGGGGCGATGGCGGGCGCCGATCCGGAGAAGGTTAGCGACCGGGCGCTGGAACGGGGCAAGGAGCAGCTCGGGACACTCGGTTCGGGGAACCATTTTCTCGAGATCGAGGCTGTCGAAGAGATCTTCGACGAACAGGCCGCCGCGGCCTTCGGCCTGGAGCCGGGGCAGATCTGCGTGCTGATCCACAGCGGCTCCCGGGGGTTCGGCTACCAGGTCTGCGATGATTATCTGGCGCGGATGGTGAAGCATGCGGGGGAGATCGGAATCGACCTCCCCGACCGCCAGTTGGCCTGCGCCCGGCTCAATTCGGCCCGGGGGCGGGACTATCTTGCCGCGATGGCGTGTGCGGCGAACTACGCCTGGGCCAACCGGCAGCTTCTGATGCACCGGACGCGGGAGACCTTCGAAAAGACGCTGGGGATGGGGCCGCGGGAGCTTGGGATGCGGCTTCTCTACGACGTCTGCCACAACATCGCGAAGATCGAAACGCTTCCGGTCGAAGGGAAGGAGGTCCGCCTCTGCGTTCACCGGAAGGGGGCGACGCGGGCCTTTCCGCCGGGCCATCCCGATGTGCCGCCGGCCTACCGGAAGGCGGGGCAGCCGGTCCTGATCCCCGGGGACATGGGGACGGGGTCTTACGTGCTTGCGGGGACAAAGGGGGCCTTTACGGAGACCTTCGGGAGCACGTGCCACGGCGCGGGCCGGGTGATGAGCCGCACCCAGGCGACGAAGTCCTGCCGGGGGCGGTCGATACCGCGGGAGATGGCGGAACGGGGTGTGATCGTGATGGCCGCCGGCCGGGGCACCCTCCAGGAGGAGATCCCCGAGGCCTACAAGAACCTGGACGATGTCGTGGAGGTGGTCCACCGCGCCGGCCTCTCCCGGAAGGTGGCGAAACTCCG
>CAKKRN010000078.1 GCA_919902745.1 Syntrophaceae bacterium
CCCAAATATCCCTTGACACGCAAAAACAGCCCCTTTATAATCCATCATCCTTTGAAGCAATCTCATATCCACCCATGCTTGGGAGTTGTTCGTACAACCCGGGGGCGAAGGGCAATTTGCCGCGTCCGAATTCATGAGGCATCCACGAATCAGGAGGAGACACGAAATGAAATTCCCGAATCCGCATGACATCAAAGCCAAAACGATCCCCGGCACCGAAGGCTGGGAGAGGATGTATCCCTACCACTACCAGTTCGTTACCGATGATCCCGAGCGCAACCAGTACGAGAAAGATACCTTCTGGTTCGCCGACGGCCTGCATTATCCGGAGCCGCTCTATCCCTTCGATACGATCTGGGATGAGGCTTGGTATCTCGCCCTCTCCCAGTTCAACAACCGGATCTTCATGGTGCCGCCGGTGCGCGGCGTGGACCACCGCATCATCAACGGCTATGTCTATATCTCGCCGGTGCCGGTGAAGGACGGAGCCGAGATCGGCAGCCGCGTCCCGCACTTCATGGAGCGTGCCGGCTACTACTACAAGAACTGGGATGCGCTCGAAGCCAAGTGGAAAGTGAAAATGGAAGCCACCATCCGCGAACTCGAGGCGATACAGATCCCGAAGCTGCCCGACATGGAGGACATGAGCGTGGTGACCGACGCCGTCGGCGAGTCTCGGGGCTACCACCTGCTCAAGAACTACGATGACCTGATCAATCTGGGCCTCAAGTGCTGGCAGTACCACTTCGAGTTCCTCAACCTGGGGTATGCCGCCTACGTCTTCTTCCTCGACTTCATGCAGAAGCAGTTCCCCAGCATGCCGACGCAGCGTGTCACCCAGATGATCGCCGGCATCGACGTGATCATGTATAAGCCGGACGAGGAATTGAAGAAGCTGGCCAAGAAGGCCATCGAGCTGGGCATCGAGGCGACGGTGTGCTCCAGCCCGGAATGGGGCGTGGTCGAGGCGGCGCTGCGCAAGCTGCCTAAGGGGCAGGAGTGGCTGGCCGCCCTGGATCAGGCCAGGCAGCCGTGGTTTGAGGTATCGACCGGCACCGGCTGGTTCCACCACGACCGCAGTTGGAACGACCAGATGAACGTGCCGCTCGCCGGCATTAATACTTACATCGGGAAAATCAAGCAGGGCGTTTCCATCGAGCGGCCGACCGAGAAGGTGCGGGCCGAGCGCGACCGCATCATCGCCGAATATCGCGACCTGATCGGGAAGGATGAGGATCGCAAGCAGTTCGACGAATTGCTGGGCTGCGCCAAGACCGTATTTCCGTATGTAGAGAACCATCTCTTCTATGTCGAGCACTGGTTCCATTCGGTGTTCTGGAACAAGATGCGCGAAGTCGGGGCGATCATGAAACAGCACGGCATGATTGAGGATGTTGAGGACATCTGGCTGTTGCGTCGCGACGAAATCAAGCAGGGTTTGTGGGACGTCGTCACCGCCTGGGCAACCGGCGTTACACCGCGCGGCACCAAGGTGTGGCCGAAGGAGATCGTCTGGCGCAAAGGCGTGATGCAGAAGTTCAAGGAATGGAGTGCGCCGCCGGCCATTGGCACCGCGCCCGAGGTGATCCAGGAGCCCTTCACCATCGTACTGTGGGGTGTGACCAACAAGTCGCTGGCGGACTGGTCGGCGGTACAGGACGTCAAGGATCCCGACAGCATCACCGAGCTCAAGGGCTTCGCCGGCAGCCCCGGCGTCGTCGAGGGCCGCGCGCGAGTTTGCAAGACGGTGGGGGAAGTGGGTCAGTTGCAGGAGGGAGAGATTCTGGTGGCCCCGACGACCTCGCCGTCATGGGCGCCGGCTTTCGCCAAGATCAGGGCCTGCGTCACCGATGTGGGCGGCGTCATGAGCCACGCAGCGATCGTCTGTCGCGAGTACGGCCTGCCGGCGGTGGTCGGCACCGGTCTTTCGACCAAGATCATCAAGAGCGGCATGATGTTGCGCGTCGATGGATCTTCCGGCGTTATCACCATCGTGCGGTGAGGGGGAGCGCGACCGTGAGCAATGCAATGGTCGGCAGGGGGCCGGCGGACGTTCCGCTGGTGTGCTGGTTCGAGGAATGCCGGAAGGATTCCGTTCCCCTGGTCGGCGGCAAGTGCTCCTCCCTCGGCGAGTTGATCAACGCCGGGGTGCGGGTGCCGCTCGGCTTTGCGCTGACCACCGAGGGTTACCGCCGCTTCATGGCCGAGGCGGGGATAAACCAGGAGATCAAGTCCCTGCTCGATAAGCTCGATGCTGCGGACATGGACGCGCTGGAGCGGACCAGCGCATCCATCCGCACGAGCATCGAGGCGCATCCATTTTCAACGGAAATCGAGGATCTGGTGGCCGAGTGTTATCGCAAGCTCTCGCTGCGCTGTTGTATGCCGGCGGCGCCGGTGGCGGTGCGTTCCAGCGCCACGGCCGAGGATCTTCCCGGCGCCAGCTTCGCCGGTCAGCAGGATACCTATTTGTGGATCCGCGGCATCGACGAGGTGCTGCATCACATGCGCCGCTGCATCTCCAGCCTGTACACGGGCCGGGCCATTGCCTACCGGGCCAACCGCGGCCTCGATGACGAACGGATGGCGATCAGCGTCGGGGTGCAGAAAATGGCGAACGCATATACGGCCGGGGTGATGTTCACCATCCATCCGGCTAACGGCGATCGCTCGGTGATCGTCATCGATTCCAACTTTGGCTTCGGCGAATCGGTGGTTTCGGGCGAGGTGACGCCGGATCACTTCGTCGTGAACAAAGTGACGCTGGACATCATCGACCGGACCATCTCCCAGAAGGAGTTGTGCTACACGGTGGATCTGAAGACCCAGCAATCCCTGGCCGTGGAGGTGCCTTTCGAGCGGCAGAGAGTACAGTCTTTGATCGACGACGAGATCACCGAACTGGCCGGGATGGGCAAGCAGATCGAGAAGCACTACGGACGCCCGATGGACATCGAATGGGCGGTGGACAAGGACCTTCCCGCCGGCGGCAACATTTTCATCCTGCAGGCCCGCCCCGAGACGGTGTGGAGCGAAAAGCAACTGGCCCCGGTCGCCAATGCCGGCGCCTCGGCCATGGATTACATCCTCTCCAGCATGCTGGCGGGCAAAAAAGTGAAATGAACAATCGGCAGGCATATTTTCAACACTTAAGGAGACATTATGAATGAACCCAAGGAAGTAAAACCCATCGACGATATCCGCAGCTACATCGCCGCCCTCGAGGCCAACGGCGAATTGCACCGCATCAAGACCGAGGTGGACTGGAAATTCGAACTCTGCCATGTATCGAAGGTCAATGAGGAGCAGAAGGGGCCGGCGCTGTTCTACGAGAACGTCAAAGGCTACGACATTCCGGTATTGACCAGCGCCTTCACCACCTCGAAGCGGCTGGCCATTGCCCTGGAGCAGGACCCGTCGCTTTCGATGAGCCAGTTGTCCAAGAAGTGGATGGAACTCACCACCAAGAAGATGGTCAAGCCGGAGTTTGTCGACAATCCGCAGGTGAAGGAGAACATCATCGAGGGCGAAGCCGTCGATATCGAGATGTTCCCTTCGCCCTGGTTTTATCCCGACGACGGTGGGCGCTTTTTCGTCACTTCCGGTTTCCTGGTGACCCGGGATCCGGACTCCGGCTGGACCAATCTGGGCACCTACCGCGCCCAGGTGCTGGGCAAGAACATCCTGGGCTCGCAGATCATCAAGGGCAAGCACGGCGACATGCACATGAAGAAGTACCAGG
>CAKKRN010000079.1 GCA_919902745.1 Syntrophaceae bacterium
TAAAAATAGGTTTCTGTCCCTCGTATATTTATGATATTTCAGATTGACAATGCGATATGACTATGGTCATATGACCATGCTTGCAGAAAAGTCAGGAGGATCAAAACATGGAACATATGGTCTCTAAATCTCAATTCAAGCCGCGATCGTTGGAATATTTTCGTTTGATTGAAGAGAGCGGAGAGACGCTCATCATTACAGATCGTGGACGGCCGGTGCTGAAGGTCATACCCTATACTGCCGATCCTGAAGATCGTCTGAAGATTCTACGCAATTCCGTTCTGAAGTACGACGATCCCACGGAACCGGTTGCGTTGGAAGATTGGAAGGCGCTTCAATGATCGTATTGGACACGCATGCATGGATCTGGTGGGTCAGCAGCCCGGTGTGCCTTTCAGAGACGGCGAAACGCATCATTGATGAGGCGGTAACGGAAAAGAACATTTTTATTTCCTCCATCAGCGCCTGGGAGGTTGCCATTCTTGTCTCGCGGGGCAGACTGAAACTGACGATGAGCGCCACCGATTGGGTTGCCGCCTCTGAGGCCCTTCCATTTTTTGACTTTGTGCCCGTCAGCAACAGTATCGCCCTGAAATCAGTCCAATTGCCGGGTGCTCTGCACAATGACCCCGCGGATCGCATCATCATTGCCACGGCCGTTTCCCTGGGTGCGGTTCTGGTCACGAAAGACGAAAAAATCAGGAACTACCCGCATGTCAAAACGGCATGGTGAGATAAATAGTTATTCCTTTCGATGCCCTACTCATCCAGCAGCGCCACGGCGGCCCGGAGGCCGAGGAGGTAGCTCTGAAGACCGAATCCGACGATCTGCCCCTTGGCCAGCGGCGCGATGACCGAATGGCGACGAAATTCTTCCCGCGCGTGGATGTTGGACATGTGAATCTCCACGATGGGAGCCGTCAAAATGGCCAGGGCGTCCCGCAGGGCGTAGCTGTAATGCGTCCAGGCGCCTGCGTTGATGAGAACGGCATCGACCCTCTGCTGGTGCGCATCATGGATCTTCCCGCAGATCGCCCCTTCATCATTCGTCTGGAAGGCTTCGACGGTGCAGCCCAGCTCCTTCCCCAGCGCCTCCAGTCTCAGATTGATCTCATCGAGGGTGACGGTCCCGTACTGGGCCGGGTCCCGCTTCCCGAACATGTTCAGGTTGACGCCGTGCAACACCAGAATCTTCTTCATCCCTTTTCCACCTCCGATTCAGAACCCCTTCTCGAGAATTCCATCTTCATCTTCCGCGAAAACCCTATTTGTCTCGGGGCATGATCTTCTCCTTTCCACGAGATTCAGAGACCAGGCGCGCAAGCGTTTTAAGAAGAAGTATCGCCGCTTTGTGAAACGGGTGAAATTATAGCAGAATCGTTTTTCTTTTGCATGAGAAATTTTCCTGCGGCACGGGGGCGGAACCTTTTCCGGCCTACCGATCGCACGCCGAATGTGATATAAGGGGCCGCCGACAACAGGGAGGGAGAGGATGATCGAAACCGCATCGTTCGAAGAGGTCACGCAGATCCGGATGAGCCGGGAGATCGGCGGCAAGCCGGTTTACTGGGTGGCGGCCTACCTTGTGGACGGCCTCCTCATCGACACCGGCTGCAGTTACACGGCAGCGGAGCTGGCCGCCTTTCTAAACATCCACCCCGTCCGCCGGATCGTCAACACCCATTTCCACGAGGACCACATCGGCGGAAACCGCGCGCTTCAGGAAAAGTTCGGCGTCGAAATCTTCGCCCCGGCCGATTCCGTCCCGCTGATCGCCCGCGAGGCGAAGCTCTTCCCCTACCAGGAGATGGTCTGGGGATACCCGGCCCCCTCCGAGACGAGGCCGCTCCCGGCGGTCATCCGGACGGAGCGGTACCTCTTCGAAGTCATCGACACGCCGGGCCACAGTGCCGGCCATGCCGCCCTCGTGGAGAAGAGCCGCGGATGGTGCTTCTCCGGGGACATCTTTGCCCGCGAAAAGATGAAATTCATCCGACCCGAGGAGGAGATGGGCGAGACGGTCGCCTCGATGAAAAGGCTGATCGACCTCCCCACCGACCGCCTGATCCTCTTCACCTCCATGGGACGGATCGTCGAAGACGGCCGGCAGGCCCTGCTCGCCTGTATTCAATATATCGAGGAGCTTTCCCGCCGGGTGAAGGCGCTGGAGAAGAAGGGGCTCGGCATCCCCGAGATCGTCCGGGAGCTCTTCGGCGGCGAACACGCCTTCGCGGCGCTCTCGAACGGCCAGTATTCGACGGAGAACCTCGTCCGCTCCGTCCTGAAGATGGAGGACTGAGATGGCCGGGGAGAAGACGGGAAAAACGGGAAAATGGCCGGTCCACGGCCGGATTGGTCTTGCCCTGATCGCCCTCTTCTGGATCCTGAACTGGTCCCTCCCCGGGACGCGCACCCACTGGGGCTTCTTCCCGCTCTGGCTCGGTTACAGCCTCTGCGCGGACGCCCTCGTCTTCTGCAGAAAGGGGCACTCACTCCTCACCCGGACGCCCGGCGTCTGGGCGGGCCTCTTCCTGGTATCGGCCCCCGCCTGGTGGCTCTTCGAACTGGTCAACCTCCGGACGCAAAATTGGATCTACCTCGGGAAGGAGAGCTTCTCGACCTTTGAATATGCGGCGTTTTCCACGCTCAGTTTTTCCACGGTGATGCCCGCCGTCTTCGGCACGGCGGAGTGGGTGGGAACCTGGGAACGGGTGCGGCGACTCGGCCCCGGCCCGGTCATCCGGAAGAGGCCCGCCACGCTGCGCGGTCTGTCGGCCGCGGGCGGTCTCATGCTGCTCTCCCTGCTCGCCTGGCCGGAGCTCTTCTTCCCGCTGGTCTGGGGTTCCGTTTTCTGCATCATCGAACCCCTGAACGCGAGGCTGGGGAACCGCTCGCTCCTGGACGATCTGTCCCGGGGCGACTGGCGGCCGGTGATCGCCCTCTCCGTCGGCTGCGTCATCTGCGGCCTCTTCTGGGAGATGTGGAATTTTTATTCGTGGCCGAAATGGGTCTACCGGATCCCGTACGCCGACGTTTTTCACCTCTTCGAGATGCCGCTTGCGGGTTACCTCGGCTACATCCCCTTCTCACTCGAGCTCTTCGCCCTCTATCACCTCGTCACGGGACTCTTCCGCCGGGACAAGGCCCGGAGCGACCTCCGTCTGTGAGGTGAGGACATGAACTACCCCACAGCAAGCTGCGGGGTATTAAAAGGTACGAAGCAAGCTTCGTGGAACATGACCCGGAGAGATTCAAACTTTGAATCAGCCGCCGGTTGATAATCCCGGCCGCTTCTGATAGGTTGGCAGCCGCTTCACCAATCCGCCCGAGGAGGATCGCTTATGTTTGCCGTCATCATGGCCGGTGGGAAGGGGTCGCGGTTCTGGCCCCGAAGCCGGGAGAAAATGCCCAAACACCTCCTGGACATCCAGGGCGAACGGACCATCATCCGTGAAACCGTCGACCGGATCCGGCCGCTGGTCCCGCCCGAGCGCACCCTGGTCGTCACCGGTCGGAGTCACGCTGCGGAGTTGATCCGCCAGCTCCCCGAAATCCCGGCGGAAAACATCCTCATCGAGCCCGTCGGGCGGAACACCGCCCCCTGCATCGGCCTCGCCGCACTTCATGTCCAAAAGCGCGTCCCGGATGCGGTGATGCTGGTTCTCCCCTCCGATCATCGGATCGGCGATGAAATCACGTTCCGGCGGGTCTTGGACGCGGCCGGTAAGGTTGCGGCCGGTGGGAATTCACTCGTCACGATCGGCATCCGGCCGACCGGTCCGGAAACGGGATACGGCTACATCGAGCAGGGCGATCCCTTTCCGGCCGGCGGGGACGGGGAGATCCGCCGGGTCCGCTCCATCCGGGAAAAGCCGCCCCTTGAACAGGCCAGGGAATTTCTGCGCCAGGGACGCTTCCTCTGGAACAGCGGCATGTTCGTCTGGAAGGCCTCGACGATCCTGAGCGCGATCAAACGATTTCTGCCCGAACTCCATGCGGGGCTCCAGCAGATCCGTGAGGCGCTCGGAACGGACCGGGAAGAGGAGATCGTCGGGAAAGTCTATTCGGCGCAGAAGGCCGTCTCCATCGACTACGGCGTGATGGAGAAGGCGGAAGACGTCTTGGTCGTTCCGGGGGATTTCGACTGGTCCGACCTGGGAAGCTGGGACGCGCTGTGGGAGGTCTCCGGAAAGGATGGAAACGGGAACGTCGCCCGGGGGAGCTTGATCGGGATCGATGCGTTCGATTCCCTGGTCCACAGCCCGGGGAAACTCGTCGCCCTCGTCGGCGTCAGGGATCTCCTTGTCGTCGAAACGGACGACGCACTCCTCATCTGCCGCAGGGGCCGGTCGCAGGACGTCCGGAAGGTCGTGGAGATTCTCGAAACAAAGGGTTTAAAAGAGTATCTGTAACGGAACATTGCCGGCTTCGTAAAAAGTCGATTCCCCCCCTGTTTTGTCATTCCGTGCTTGACACGGAATCCAGTTCTTTCAAATAGTTCTGGACTCCGGCTTCCGCCGGAGTGACAGGTTTGGCGACTTCTTACGAGTTCGTCAAATCTGGGTCGCGTCATTTATAGGAAAAAGGCGCTTCCGTCACGGGTTCCGGTTTCCCGGAGATGGTCACTCCGCCCCGGAGAAGCGAATCGGTGATTTTCTGCTGATCCGTTTTCAGGCCGTCAAAGGTGATCCGGATCGTATGTTCCGCCGCGATTGTCAGCCCGATGATCCCGTCCACGCCATTGAGGATAGACCTTATCCTCCCGAAAGGCCCTCATGA
>CAKKRN010000080.1 GCA_919902745.1 Syntrophaceae bacterium
ATAACCCGTCACCCGTTCGGCCACCCGCCGAGGATCAACGTCCGCCGCAAGATCTCTGCAGCGGAGAGAGACTCCAACAATCTCTTGAAATGACTCTCCTTCTTGTACTGCATTTCTTTCAGACCGACGGACAAGTCGGACGAGCGCGTCCACACGGGTTTCCTGAAGGAGGCGCCCCGTTCCGAGCAGATCTGCCGCCCGGAGAACCCCCCGACCCCGCACGGCAATCCGCCCCGCGGTTCTCTGATGGCCCCGCCCATAAACGGCGTCTCCCCTTCCCTCCAGAACGATGGCATCATCCGCCACCCAGCGATTGCCTTTTCCCATGAGGGCAAGACCGCAGGCGGTTTTTCCGATCCCGCTTTCACCCAGGAGCAGAACGCCGAGACCCCAAACCCGGACGAGCACGCCATGGACCATGACCTGCCGCTCGCCCCTCTCCCGGAGCAGGCCGGTCAGACGGCTGTGGAGCAATGAATCGTCGTAGCACGACGAAAAGATGGGCGTCTCCGTCCGTTCCGAAAATTGCCGAAGAAAAACGGTTATCCTTTGCGTAGACAGGGCCAAACAGGTGATATTCCGCAAGAGCGATGGGGGAACAGATCTGTTCCATCCGTTTTCATAAGCTCCATCCGCCGCGGTCGGCGGAAGGATCAACATGGAGTGCGGGAAGGGCGTCATGCCATGACCGGATTCCCCCCCGGCATACCGGAGCAGATGACGGACGGATCCACGGGCGCCGGAAGGTTCCACCATTTCCGTAATCCCAAGTCTCTCCCCGTATGTCAGGATTTCTTTTACCGTTACGGGCCTCATAGGAGCCCCTTGATTCAGGTCACGTTTCGTCGTCTTTTTCGGCGATAATCCGGAAGAGATCCTCATGCATCTTCGCTTCCAGAAGATTCTTTCGGAAGTTCGCATCCTTCAGCATTCGGGAGATCTTCGCCAGCGCCTTGAGATGCTGGCCCGCCGAATTCTCGGGCGCCATCAGCAAAAAAAAGAGATGTACGGGCTTTCCGTCCATTGCTTCGAAGGCGATCCCTTCCCGACTCCTGCCGAAAGAGACCACCATCTCTTCGAGTCCGGGGAGTTTGCCGTGGGGGATGGCGATCCCGTCACCGATGCCGGTGCTCCCCAACCTTTCCCTCTCCAGAAGGACATGGAGCATCGCCTCGGAATCAACGTTGATCCTTCCCTGCGCAAAAACCCCCGCCAATTCCGCAAGCGCATCCCGCTTGTTTGCTGCCTTCAACTGCTCAAGAACGAACTCGCGCTTGAGCATCTCCGTGATTTTCATGCTTTATCCTCAAACCTCAACAGCTGATCTCCATCAGCGCAAATTTCCCATCCTCACGCCGATAGATGACGTTGACATTTTCGGTGGACGAGTCGCGATAGATCACAAACCGGTTTTTCGTGGTTTCCATTTCCAGGACTGCGTCATCAATCGACATCGGCTTCAAGACCACTTTGCGCGTCTCGACCACCTTGGCATCAGGCGATTCCTCGCCCTCTTCCGCAGCAGATTCTCCGTCAAATTCTCCGCTTCGGGAAGGATTGGTCTTGAAACCGCGCACCTTTTCCTTCCGTTTCTTGAGCTGCCGCTCGATCTTTTCAATGGCGTTGTCGATGGCCAGATGCATATCCTTATCTTCTTCCTTGCCGTTTACGTTCAACCCGTTCGCCATCAGATTGATTTCCGCCGTACTCCGGAATTTTTCAACCGACAGTATAACACGGGCATCCACCGGATTATCGATATATTTCTTCAGTTTTTTCAGTCTTTCTTCCACATATTCCTTCTGCCAGGTTTCACCCTCCGCATTCCTGAATGTCACAGAAATCTTCATGATCGGTTCCTCCCGTTTCTGATTTCACCCGCCCGGGGACATGATGCCGCATCGTGTCCCCCTGCATGATGCCGCATCGTGTCCCCCTGCATGATGCCGCATCGTGTCCCCCAGATCGCCAGGCGGGTCCCCCTGGACCCCATCGTGTCCCCTTGGGCCGGAGCGGCAAAGCCGCGGACTATACGGATATCTCTTTACATTGTCAACGCTTTTTAAAAATATTTCTTCCGCATGGAAGAGGGCAGAATTCCCATCATCTCCCTGTATTTCGCAACCGTCCGCCGGGCGATAGAGATCCCTGAATCCCCAAGACGCGCGACGATGACCTGATCGCTGAACGGTTTGCGGGGATCTTCCTTGCCGATGATCTTCCGGATATCATCCTGGACGCTCTTGGATGAAACGTCGTCGCTTCCGGGCTTGTGAATGCCGCTGCCGAAGAAGTATTTCAGCTCGAAGAGACCCCGCGGCGTATGCATGTATTTGTTCGTCACGACCCTGCTGATCGTGGATTCATGCATCTCCACGTCATCGGCGATGTCCCGCAGAATCAAAGGTTTCATGGAGTTGATCCCAAGGTCAAAAAAATCCCTCTGAAACCGGACGATGCTCTCGGTAACCCGGTAGATCGTCTTCTGCCGCTGCTGAATGCTCTTGATCAGCCAGGTTGCCGACTGGACCCGCTCCTTGATATACTTTTTCCCGTTTTCCCGCGTCACTCCGGCGTTCATTCCGCCCATGATCTCCCGGTAAAAATTGCTGATCCGGAGTCGCGGAAGCCCCTCGTCATTCAGAACGATCTTGTAATCATCGCCGCTCTTGAAGACATAGACATCGGGAACGATCGCCTGGATGCGTTCCTCATTGTAGATGCTCCCCGGATGGGGATCCATATGGCTGATGATCACGACGGCTGCCAGAACGTCATCGAGTGACTCTTTCAATTTCCTGGCGATCTGGGGATAATTCTTGACTTCAAGATCCTTGAGATGGCCAAGGATAATCCGCTCCACAAGGGAACGCGCATTCCCCACCATCTTTGCCTGGATGAGCAGGCACTCCCGAAGGTCGCGGGCGGCAATCCCGACGGGATCGAATTCCTGAATCTTTTTCAGCACCTCTTCTACAAAGGCCGGCTCGACCTTCTCCTGGACGCCAATCTCATCCAGTGTGGCAACCAGATAGCCGTTCTGATCCAGATTGCCGATGATCTGTTCGCCAATCCGGTACTCAGCTTCGGTAAATCGAGAAAGAAGGAGCTGCCACATCAGATGGTCCGTAAGCGAGTTTTTCACGACCAGGAGGTTGTCCCAGGAAGGAGCGGTCCCCTCTTGCCGATCGTAGGTGACCCCCATCGGCCCATAGTCTTCCAGATAGCCGTCCCAGTCGAACTCCTCCCGACCGTCCCCCTCGCCTGTCAACTCCCCTGTCCGCTCGACCGTTTTGCCCTCTTCCCGATCGCCTTCCTCGGTCTGTGCAGGTTCGATCTTTTTTTCGGCTTCTGGGTCCTCATCGGAGACGACCTCTTCAAGTAGCGGATTTTCCTCCATCTCCTGGTTGACCATGTCGACCAGATCCAGTCGCGATAGCTGCAGGAGCTTGATCGCCTGCTGAAGCTGCGGTGTCATGATCAATTGCTGGGTCAGTTTCAGGTTCTGTCTTAGTTCAAACGCCATGTTTCGACTGCTCAGCCTTCCATTGCCGATCAGAATTTAAAATCGTCGCCGAAATAGATCTTCCTCGCGATCTCGGAGCCCGCGATCAATTCCGGCGTTCCCTCCACAAGGACCTTCCCCTCGTTGACGATGTAGGCCCGATCGCAGACGGAAAGGGTCTCCCGGACGTTGTGGTCGGAGATGATGACCCCGATCCCCTTCGTCCGCAGCCGGGCGATGATCTTCCCGATATCCGCCACCGCCAGCGGATCGATCCCTGCGAAAGGTTCATCGAGAAGAATATATTTCGGCGAGGTGACGAGCGCCCGCGTGATCTCCACCCGCCTCCGTTCGCCTCCCGACAGAGAATAGGCCCTGTTGTCAGCTATTTGGGTTAAATCCAGCTCCGCAAGAAGCAGGTGCAGACGCTCCTCTCGCTCTTCCGGGACCAGGGGAAGCGTTTCGAGGATGGCCATGATGTTCTCCCGCACCGTCAGTTTCCGGAAGATGGAGGGCTCCTGCGGCAGGTAATTCAGCCCCTTTCTTGCCCGCACATACATCGGACTGCGGCTCAGATCCTCACCATCGAGGAAGATCGCCCCCCCATCCGGTTTGATCAGCCCGACGATCATGTAGAAGGTCGTCGTCTTCCCGGCGCCGTTCGGTCCCAGGAGGCCGACCACCTCGCCAGGATTAATCTCAAGATGGATTCGATCGACCACCCGTCGTCGGTTGTAGATCTTGATCAGGCCTGTCGCCGTCAGTCCGGGGACACGATGCGGCATCATGTCCCCGTCATGATTCCGATTGGAATGGGTCACCGTTTTTTCGTCTCCCCGGGATAGATTGTGGCCGTCACGCGCCGGCTCTCAGCGCCTTCGACCACTCCTCTGTTTTCATTCAGGAATACGACGATCCTGTCTCCCCGGATGATGTTGTCACCCTCGCGCAGGACGGCGCTGCCCGTCATCGTGATCTTCTGGGCATCCAGTTCAAAGAGGGCGTCCTCTCCGGTCACGACCCGCTCGCCCTCCGTGATCGTAACGCGCCCCTTCGCCTCCACCCTTTCCAGATTCCCCGTCCCTTCGCCCCCTCCCCCCACGGTTGACCGGCCGGGCTTCTTTTGATCATCCCTGTAGTAAAGCGTCAGGCGTTCGGCATGGATCGTCCGCGCGCCTTGCGTAGCCACGACATTGCCCGAAAAAACGACCATCCGTTTCTCGTTGTAGGCATCCATGCGGTCGGAGACGATCTGAATCGGCTGATCCTTTTCGATCCCGGGTTTCTGCTTTGTCTCGCACCGAGCGTCCCCCGGCGGATATAGGATCGTCATCATAATGCCGATGCAGAGGATGATTCGAAAGATACTTTTTAACATCTTATTTCCCCTACCGCCATTTGGGGACACCTTGCCGCAAGGTGTCCCCATAGCTCGCCCGAATCTGCGATAGCAGCGTTAACTTGCTATCGTCCAGATGAAATATCATCCCCACGCCGCTGATTCGGACATTCCCGTTTTCCATCGCGACGGGCCGGTCTGTTTCGATCCGTCGGGCGGCATTCCGGTACCAAAGACGGTCCGTCGCAAAGCGATCCCCGTTTCCTGAAACGATGCCGACATTCCCGTCGATTTCCATGTCCCGCGATTGGGTATCGAGCCGCCCCTGATCGCCGTTCATCACGAAGGTCCGACCGTCCTTCATCACCAGCCGGACCGTCACCTTCTCAAAGAGGGCCATGTTCTCCCTCTTCAGATAACGCGCCGTATCCGCGATGATCTCCCATTTTATGCCGGAATCCCCGACCTCCGTATAACGGACATTTTTGATCTGTAGATCAACCTTGTCCGCCATGATCTTCAGGAGCGCCTTTTCCGGCGCCACCCTGAGGCCGATCACGAAAACCACGGCCAAGGACAGAATCACCGCCAGGATCGCGACGATGAACACCGTTTTTCTTTTTGTCTTCATATCACCGGGGACATGATGCCGCATCGTGTCCCCGTCATGAAGGAACAACCGATCATGTCCAAATCCACCTTTGCCCTTTCTTGGGGACACGATGAGGCATCATGTCCCCAAACCGTACCCTTCTGAAATTCTACCATCCACGCCCGCGGTTGTAAAGGTCAAACGTCGCTCCATGGGGACATGATGCGGGAGCCCAGGGGGACACGATGCGGCATCATGTCCCCCTGGGCTCCCTGGTCTCAATCTGTCCCCCATTTCATGCGAATTCATATCTCACGGCCACATCCGGCCATCGGTTCTGCGCCTTGAGGATCACCTCGCACACCTCTCGAACAGCCCCCCGGCCTCCCTGATGATGCGTTACATAATCGACGATCTGCCGGACCTCCAATACGGCGTCGGCCACGGCTACGGAAAACCCCGCCCTCCTAAGGAGCGGGATATCCACCACATCATCCCCGACGCAGGCTGTCTCCTCCGGGGCGATTTGCCTCCGGTTGAGAATCTCTTCAAAGGCTTCGGCCTTGTTCCAGATCCCCTGATGAACCTCGGTGATCCCCAGATCGGCGGCGCGGTGTTCGACCACGCGTGATCGCCTTCCGGTCAGCAGCACCACGCCGATTCCGTATCTCATCAGAATTTTCAGGCCATGGCCGTCCTTTACATCGAACTGCTTGCTCTCCAGCCCCGCATCGTCGATGATGATCCGGCCATCCGTCAGAACCCCATCCACATCCAGGATCAGTAGTTTCACCCTGCGGATCTTGTTCAGAAGTCTCTCTTCGGTCACCTCTTCAGCCATGTTACCCCTCATTTCAAATTGGACAGATTCAGTCCTGTTTTGCACGCACCGCCGCATCGATCTTCATGAGCGTCGCGAGAAGCTCCGGCAGGCTGTCCAGGGCCAGGGAATTGGGCCCGTCGCAGAGCGCACAGTCCGGGTTTGGATGAACTTCAACAAACAGGCCGTCGATCCCGGCCGCCACGGCCGCCCGCGCAAGACAGGGGACCATCCGGCGGTCTCCTGCCGAGGCATTGCCGGCCCCGCCCGGGAGCTGAACGCTGTGCGTGGCATCAAAAATGACCGGATATCCCGTCGCTCGCAGAATCGGGAAGGAACGGTAATCGACGACCAGGTTGTTGTAACCGAAACAGACCCCCCGCTCGGTCAGCATGATGTTATGATTTCCGGCCGCCGCGGATTTCTCGGCGATATGGACGGCATCCCATGGGGCGAGAAACTGCCCCTTTTTGATGTTCACCACCTTCGCCCGGCGGGCGATCTCGACGATGAAGTCGGTCTGCCGGCAGAGAAAGGCCGGAACCTGGAGGACGTCGAGGACCGCAGCCGCCGGAGCGATCTCCTCAAAGCGATGGACGTCGGAGAGAACGGGGATTGCGAACGCATCCCGGATCCTCTTCAGAATTTCAAGGCCCCGGATCAAACCCGGTCCGCGGTAGGCGTCGCGGGAGGTCCGATTCGCCTTGTCGTAAGAGGCCTTGAAGATGAACGGGATGCCAAGCTTCCCCGTCAGCCCCTTCAGATCACGGGCAATCTCCATGGTCTTTTCTTCATCCTCGATCACACAGGGGCCGGCGATGAGCACAAGGGGAGCGCCCCCACCGACCTCGAAACTACCGATGCTGATCTTCTTCATGCACACACTCCTTAATGCGATTCATTGTTTCTGCTGGAAGATCCGGATCTTCATCTGGGGGATCTTCCTGGCCGCCGTCGCCGAGTCGGGGTTCAGTTCATAGGCGGTCGTGTAGGCCTTCAGCGCCTCCGGGAAAAGCCCCTTTTTCTCATAGGCCGCTCCGAGATTCACGTAAACCTCGTCGTCCTCAGAATCCCATTTAAGCGACTTCAGGTAATATTCGATCTGCCGGTCCGGATCACCCTTGAGTCCGTATGCGTAAGCGGCGCTCGCGTAGCCGGCTGCCTTCTTCGGGTTCAATTCGATCAGCTTCTTATAGATCCGGATGGCCTTGTCGTACTGTTTTTCCTTCATGTATGCGTCCGCCAGGGTGTTCAGGACCTCGGTCGTCGGGTTCGCGGCGGCAAGCGTTTCATACATTGCGACCGATTCTTTTGTCTTTCCCGTCTGACTGTAGGAAAGAGCCAGATTCTGCCGGATATGGGGATCCTTTGCGCCGTATCGGATGGCCTGCTCATAGTTTGCCGCGGACTGGGCGGGTTTCTTCAGCTCGGCGTAGGCAAAACCAAGACGGGTATGAATCACCGATTTCCGGGGACTCATCTTCACCGCCTTCTCATAAAGAGGCACGGCCTCGCCGAAACGCCTCGCCTTGAAATGGAGATCGGCCAGCCTTTCCAGTGAATCGGCATCCTGGGGTTTCAATGCCAGGACTTTCTGGTATTCCCGAACCGCCTCCGGCTCCTTTTTAGCCTTTTCATAAGCGGTCGCCAGGTTAAAGTGAACCACCGGATCACCCGGGTTCAGTTCGATCGCCTTTCGGTAATTTTCGATCTCTTCCCGGGTCAGCCCCTTGCTGCCGTAGGCCAGGCCGAGATTGGCATAGGCGGCGGCATTTTTCGGCTGTCTCTTCAGAACCTCCCGATGCCACCGGATCGTATCGTCATAATTCCCCAGCCTCAACGTGACGCTCGCCAGGGCGACCGCCACATGATCGGCCTTCGGCACCTTTTCCAGCACCCGTTCATATTGTTCTACGGCCTTTCCCAACTGGCCCGTCTTCTCATAAGCCTCCCCCAACTTGAAAATGACCAAGGGATTGCCGGGTCGAAGCTTCAGAGAATCCTCATAAGCGGCGATCGCCTTTTTCCAATTCCCCAAATTTCCCCAAGCCAGGGCCATATCGGCCAGTGCGGCATCATCCTTCGGATTGGCTTTGACGGCCTGCGCGGTGATCCGTATTGCCTCCTCGTACTGTCCGCTTTTCAGATAGCACTTTGCCAGCTCGGACAGGATCGCTGTATCATCCGGCTTCAGCGCAAGAATCTCCTGATACTGTGCAATCGCATCCCCCGTCATGCCGGCATGGAGATAGATGGAGGCGAGCATCCGGCGCACGTTCGTATCTTCCCGGTTCAGGGCGATCGCCCGTTTGAGGTATTCGATCTGGACCTTCTGATTCCCGGAGCTCCGGGCATAGCGCAGCCAGTCCTGGGGGGTGATTTGTATCCGGATAGGAATGGCCGCAATCGGGTCTCCCCGATAGGTAATCCGCAGCGAATAATCGCCTGGTCTGTTTCTCCCGACGCCGCCCCGGCCGGTCAGGACCGCCTTGTCCACCAGGTCGATCCCCTTGAGGAGCTTTCCAAAATCATTCTTATCCCCGAGCCCTGCGACATCCACTGCGATCGCGCCGCCAAAGAGAACATCCGTCGAAACCTCTTTGATCACAAATTCATCCCGATAGGAAACCTCAAAAATATCGCTTGAGGTCAGGCGGTAATCCTTCCCGTTCTTTTCCAGAACAAGCGCATAGAAATGGGGTTTCCGGTCGAGGACGATAAAGGAAAAGGTATTCTGAATGCGGATCCATCCTTCCGCGATCGCCCGAACCTTTTCCGGGTAAAAGAGAAGGGCCGCCAGGCCGGCTGCCGTGAAGAGCAAAAGAACGGTCCGGATCCACGTCGATTTTCGTCCTTTCCTTCGAGATCTCGATGCGATACCAGACTTGTATTCCATGGATTCCAACCTCTCGACCCCTGTTGACCCTCTTGCTTTTTAATCACCCGATGATGCCGTCATCCCCGGGGATGATACTTCCGATGAATCTCCTTGAGACGTTCCCTGGTCACGTGCGTGTAGATCTGGGTCGTGGAGATGTCGGCATGACCCAGCATGATCTGCACAGAACGCAGATCGGCCCCCCCCTCTAACAGGTGTGAGGCAAAGGAATGCCGGAAGGTGTGGGGATGAATCGCCTTGTCCAGACCTGCCTTTGCGGCATACTTTTTCACGATCTTCCAGAATCCCTGCCGGGTCAACCCTTTTCCCGATCGGTTCAGAAACAACAGCTCGCTCTCGCGCCCCTTGAGAAGAAGCGGCCTTGCCCCTTCCTGGTACCGCTTGACCCGCTCGTATGCGGTCTGACCCACGGGGACAATCCGTTCCTTCTCCCCCTTCCCCATGGCGACCAGATACCCCACCTGCCAGTTGATGCTGTTTACGGTAAGCCCGATCAGCTCCGACACCCGGATTCCGGTCGCATACACGAGCTCGAGCATGGCGGAATCCCGGATGTCCGCCGGCGTCTCCGCACCGGGTTGCGCCAACAGCAGCGCCATTTCTTCACGACTTAGAACGTCGGGAAGTCGGGTCCAAACCTTGGCCAGTATGATATGGGCCATGGGGGTATGGTCCACCTTCTTCTCCCGAAGCAGGTATCGATAAAACCCCCGGATGGCTGCCAACGCACGGTTCACCGAATTGGCCGCCAGACCTTGGCCGTGCAGAGACGCCAGGTAGGCAATCACATCCTCCGTCTCGATCCCGCTGATCTCAACGACCCCGCGTTCTTCGATAAACCCCGCATACCGGTTCAGATCCCGGCTGTACCCGTCGATCGTGTTGCGGGAGGCCCCTTTTTCGACCGCCATGAAATTCAGATACTCGTCGATCAGATGATGCATGTTTTTTTTTAACGTAAATGGCGGGGAGAAGCAAAGACTTTTTGAAATGCTCGTTTATTGAGGAGAATCGCGATCCGATCGGGAGTCTTGGTAATCGGTTTTCATTTCAGGCAAGAGCTCCTGGAATTTTCATTTAAGCGTAGGAAAGGATGAACGTCTTAAACTCGGCCAACCAAAAAGCAGGTTCCTGTCAAATCAAACAGACTAAAGCAATCCTTTCGCCCGCAAGAGCGGCATGGCATCTATCATAAGTTTTTCCATTCCGAGTGCGCCTGACCGGGCTCCCAGGGCGATGCCGATAAGCTGGGTCAGGTAGATGACAGGTATAGCGTAGGGCGCCCCTGATGGGCTGGTCAGACCCTTCTGCCTGATGTCCAGGTTGGACTGGCAGAGAGGACAGACGACGGCAATGCAGTCTGCAGACGCCCGCGTCGCGCTTTGGAGTATCTCGCCCAAGAGCCTCTTCGTAATATCCGGTCTCGTGATGGAGAGGCTTGCCCCGCAGCAGTCCACCTTGCATGTCCACTCAACAGGTTGCCCACCGAGCGCCTCGATGATCTGCTCGAGGAGGCTGGGTTGTTCCATATCGTCGGCCGCCGCCGGGAAAAACCGGGTCAGGCAGCCGTAATAGGAGGCAATTTTAAGCCCTTCGAGGGGTTTCTTTACCATAGCCTTCAGGCCGCCCAGCGTCACCCGGTCACGGAGGAAATCAAGCAAGTGGTATATTTTTAGCCCCCCCTCATACGTGTACCCGGTGACCTCTGAAAGACGTTGTCTGACATTAGCGTCCGTTACGCAGGCCGCTTCCGTATGGCTGATACTGTAGAGGCAGGAGGGGCAGGGGATGAGAAGCTCCTTTATACCGTGCATCTCAGCCTTCTGGATGTTTTTGTAGGGAAGCAAGTGGGAGAGTTCCTGGGAGACGGCATGGGTAGGACTCGTACCGCAACAGATCCAGTCGGGAACCTCCACGAGCGTTATGTTCATCATGCCGCATATGGCTCTCAACGAAATATCGAATTCCCTCGATGCGCTCTCCAGTGAACATCCGGGGTAGTACCCTATTTCCATCCTTCCACCTTCATCCTTTTATAAAAGGTTTGCCCTTTTTTGAAGAGCTCTTTCACCTCGCCCAACGCCTTCACCTTGTGCGGCAGAAGACCTATCTTCCTCTTTTTCAGTATAGCCGGCAGCAGGCCAATGTCCCGAAACGGCGTCATCGCCATCATGTTGTTCTGGACCATGAGGCCGAGCTCGTATACACGCCCGTACTTCTTAATCATATCGATAAAAAGGCGGTTGAAGACGTGGATATGTTTCTCCTTGGGCGTATACCCTTCAGCCAGGCACATCATTCGGAGAACATTCATGACCTTCGCGATGTCTATCCCTTCCGGGCACCGGGCTGTACAGGTAAGGCACGATGAGCAGGTCCATACCATCGACGAGGTGAGCGCCCGCTCCTTCATGTTGAGCTGGATGAATCGCATGATCCGACTGGGAATCTCCTCCATGTCAGGTGCAACCGTGCACCCGCCCGAGCACTTGCCGCACTGGATGCAATGGGTCACATCATCCCCGCTCAATTCCTTGACCCGTTTACTCAAATTGTGGACATGTTCCGCATCAAGCTCCAGCATAGGCGTTCTCTTCTTCCTCATCAGCTTCAAACGGCGCCGAAATCTGGGCATATATGGCCTTGTCCGTAAAGCCCTTCACGTCCAGGGCCCCGCTCCTGCAGGTCGACGCGCAGTTCCCGCAACCCTGGCATAGGGTCTGGATCACGCGCGCCACGTTCCGTCCGCTCACGGTATCCTTCTGTATCGCGTCATAGGGGCAGACGTCCACACAATTGAAGCACCCCACGCACTTGTCAACGGCCACCTCGGCCAGTTTCGGCTCCACGGTCAGCTCATCCGCAGCAAAAAGCGTGCATACCTTCGCTGCCGCCGCCGATCCCATCATGACCGAGTCGGGTATATCCTTCGGGAAGGTGCACGCACCCGCGATGAACATGCCCCGCGTGATGCTTTCAACGGGCTGCAGCTTCGGATGGATCTCGCTGTAAAAACCGTAGCTGTCATACGGGATGTTGAGCATGCGCGCCAAGTCCCGGGCATCAGGGTTTGGCACCATGGCGCTGGCAAGCACCACCAGGTCTGCGTTGATCTTGACCGATTCACCGGCCAAGGTGTCGGCGCCGTAGACCTCGAGCTTGTCGCCGGGATCGTGGATCTTCGAGACCCTGCCCCTCAGGTAGACAACGCCGTATTCGCGCTGGGCTCTGAGGATAAACTCTTCGTAATTCTTTCCCGTGGCCCGTATGTCGATGTAGAAGACGTAAGACTGGGTTTCCGGGAAATGATCCTTGAGTAATATGGCCTGTTTTGCCGTGTACATACAACAGACCTTCGAGCAATAGGCCATGCCCTTGACCTCGTCCCGTGAACCCACGCACTGCACGAACACGACACTCTTTGCAGGTTTTCCATCGGAAGGTCGAACGAGGCGGCCGCCTGTCGGACCGTTCGGGTCGATCATCCGTTCCAACTGCAGGCCCGTGATCACGTCCTTATAGCGGCCGCCGCCATATTCCCCGTACTTCGAGATGTCGAAAAGGGAAAAGCCGGTGGCGACGATGATGGCGCCGAACTTTTCCGTCCTTATTGTCTCCTCTTGTTCGTAGTTAATAGCACCCGCTTTACAGACCTTCTGACAGATCTGGCACTTGCCTTTGGTGAAATAGATGCAGTGGTCACGGTCAATGACCGGGACGTTCGGTACGGCATTGGAGAAGGGTTTGTAGATAGCCCTCCTTGTGCCGAGGCCCTGGTCGGCCTCGCTTGGGACCTTCGCCGGGCACTTGGTCAGGCAGTCGCCGCAGCCTGTGCACCTGGACATGTCAACCGAGCGCGGGCGCATGCGTATCGTGACGTCGAAATTCCCGACAAAACCCTTGACATCGATCACCTCTGAATAGGTGAGGAGTTCTATGTTTTCATGATGGGATGACTCCGTCATCCGCGGGGTGAGTATTCAGGCACTGCAGTCGAGGGTCGGGAAGGTCTTCTCTAACAGCGCCATCGTGCCGCCGATGGAAGGCGTCTTTTCGACAAGCGTAGTGTGGTACGAGGCATTTGCCATGTCGAGCGCCGCCTGGATGCCCGCAATACCGCCGCCGATGATGAGGGCGCGCTTTTCAACGGGGAACTTGAGCGGTGTCAGGGGCGAGAGCCGGAGCAGCTTTGCTATACCCATCCGTACGAGATTAATTGCCTTGGCCGTTGCTACGTCGTTGTCCGTATGGACCCATGAACACTGTTCCCGGATGTTGACCATCTCGAACATGTAAGGGTTGAGGCCGGCCTGCGCGATGCACTTCTGGAATGTCCCTTCGTGCATGCGCGGTGTGCACGCAGCGACCACCACGCGGTCCAGTTGGCGCTCCTTGATCGCATCCTTTATGCTGTTCTGCCCGAGATCTGAACAGCTGTACTGGAGCGTTGCCGCGTAAGCGACCCCGGGAATGGATTGCACCGAATCGACCACGCGATCCACATCGACGACCGATGCGATGTTCTTACCACACTGACATATAAAGACCCCTGTCCTTGCCATCTCTGCAGCCACCTTCCTTTATGCTACCTTCTCCAGCTTCACTGCGCAGATCTTGAATTCGGGTATCTTCACCACCGGATCGAGGGCAGGGTTCGTGAGCACGTTTGCCGCCGTTTCCGCAAAGTGAAAGGGCACAAAGACGGAACCGCTCTGCACAATCGGTGTAATCCTTGCCTCTACCTCGATCGCGCCCCTGCGAGAGCGCAACCGCGTCAACTGCCCGGCCTTTATCCTAAGTTTCTTCGCGTCAGCCGGGTGGATCTGCACGTAGCAGCGGTTGATCTGTCCCGTTAACGACTTGGACCGGCGGGTCATGCTTCCCGTATGGTAATGGAAAGCGTCTCGTCCCGTTATGAGAATAAAAGGGTACTCCTCGTCGGGCAACTCTGCCGGCGCCTTGTAGGCCACGGGTTTGAACGTGCCCAAACCCTTCGAGAACGTGTCCTTGTGCATGAAGACGGTCGATGGGGCCTCCTTGGTCCTGCAGGGCCACTGGATGCCGTTTTCCGCGATCCTGTCGTAGCTTATGCCCGCGAAAAGGGGAACGAGCGATGCGATCTCGTCGAAGACCTCCGACGGGGATGCGTAGTCAAAATCGGGGGCGCCCATCGCATGGGCCACGTCACAGATGATCTGCCAGTCCGGCCGGGCCTCCCCGATGGGCTCGATGGCCTTCCGGATCCGCTGGACCCTTCGATCCGTGGAGACGAAGGTGCCGTCCTTTTCTGCAAAGGTGACCCCGGGGAGCACTACGTGGGCGAGGGCGACTGTTTCGGTAGGAAAAATGTCCTGGACGATCAGCAGTTCGAGCGATTCGAGGGCTTTTTTGACGTGCTGGATGTCGGGATCGCTTACCATGGGGTTTTCGCCCATGACGTAAAGCGCCCTGATCCCTCCCGTTCCGATGGCGTCCATCATTTCCATGATCGTAAGGCCGGGCTTCCTCGGAAGGGTGACGCCCCACGCAGTCTCGAATTTGGCAATGACGGCATCGTCTGCAAGCGACTGGTAGCCGGGCAGCACATTCGGTATGGCCGCCATGTCCGTGGACCCCTGGACGTTGTTCTGCCCCCTGAGCGGATTGACGCCGGAGGCCCACTTGCCTATATGGCCCGTTGCCATGGATAGGTTTGCCAGGCTGAGCACGTTGTCGACCCCGACTGTGTGCTGCGTGATGCCCATGCAATACACGATAGAGCTCTGCTTTGCCTTTGCGAACATTTCTGCCGCCTGGCGTAACTGCACTTCGGGTATCCCCGTTATCTCCGAAACCCGGGCGGGTGTATACTCTTCGATAAATGTTTTCAAGACAGCGAATCCTTCTGTCCGTTTTTCAACAAACTCCTTGTCGTACCATCCTTCCTTGATGATGATGTGGAGAAGTCCGTTGATCACGGCCACGTCCGTACCCGATTTTTCCGCCAAATAGAGGTCTGCGTAGGAGGCAATGTGGGTTTTCCGGGGGTCGACCACAATGATTTTGGCCCCTTTCTCCCTTGCCCTGAAGATGCGGGTGGCAATGATCGGATGGGCGACGGTCGTGTTGGATCCGATGATCAGGATGCACGCCGCGTCCTCCAGCTCCTCGACCGAGTTCGTCATGGCGCCACTTCCGAATGCTGCGGCAAGACCTGCCACCGTGGGAGAGTGTCAGAGGCGGGCGCAGTGGTCGATGTTGTTCGTTCCAATGACCGCCCTCGTGAATTTCTGGAGGAGATAGTTCTCCTCGGTCGTACATTTTGCCGAGCTGAACGCACCAAAGCTGTCCGGGCCGTACGCCTGCGTGATGGCCTTGAGCCGAGAGGCAATAAATGAGAGCGCCTCATCCCATTCTACCTCTTCCAATCGCCCGTCTTTTCTTACAAGCGGTTTCTTCAGGCGATCGGGGCTGTGCACGAATTCGTGGGCGGACCAGCCTTTAATGCAGAGCTTTCCCTGGTTGACGGGGTTTGTCTTGCACGGGAGAACCCCTTCCAGCCGGCCATTCATAACTTCAAGCAGTATGCCGCACCCGGTTCCGCAAAACGGGCATATTGTGTAAACGGTCCTGTAATCGATCATAAAGCCTTAATGGCCCTCCTGTTCCCCGAATTTTCCATCGCCGAGATACTGCAGCGGTCCCTTGCCCTCTTTCGTGATGCCGGGCGTAAAACCGAATCGCGTAGTCACTACGTTCCTCATCTTCTTGTAAAGGGTTCTAAGCGGTATGCCCGAAGGACATGCCGCTTCGCAGAGTCCGCAATCGATGCAACGTTCGGCCATGTGGAAGGCCCGGATGAGATGGAAGATGGGTTTCTCAGGCGGAATGGTTCCGGTTTGGATCAGGTCGTCCTCGTCGAGTGTGCATGTAGTGCAGAAGCACATGGGACAGATGTTGCGGCATCCATAGCACTTGATGCACTTGCCGAACTGGTCCATCCAGTACTGGAGCCGCTCCTCCTCGCTCAGGCGGTCGAGCCGGTCGAGACCCTCACTGTCGGAAACGGGCGCCACCCGCTCCCCTGAAAGGTGTGACGAGGGGTACGGCTGCGGGCACTGGCACGCGGAAGCCTGCTCGCTGCTGCAGGCCACCCCGAAGACGACCACGCGTTCCCCGTTCAACTGTACGTTCCGCACCAGCTCCAAAATGGCCCGTTCGTCGCACCCCCGTGCGACGATGCCAAGGTGTGCATCCAGGTCGTTGCGCAGGACCTTGAGGAGTACCGCGGCAAGGGGATAGCGAGCCTCGCCCACGACAAGCCGATCAAGGTCCTCAATCCTCCCCTTCGTGAAGAGGTGGGGTCTCGGGTGCCCTCCGTCCAGTATCAAACCCATGACACCCGCCACGGGCCCTTCTGTTAGGGCATCCCTGATCCCCTCCCTCAGCCTATCCACGGGCAAACTCCTTCCTCTTGATGGGTGAGGGCCCTATTGTCCTAATCTGCTCGGTAAAACTGGTAAACGAGCGGGAGAGCTTGTCACTCTCCGATGTGGCGATATACTCGAGCCTGAGTCTGTCCTCGCCGATGCCCACGAACTTCAACATATCCCTCAGCACATCCACGCGTTTTGCTGTCAGATAATTACCCTTCTGGTAATGGCACTCCCCCAGGTGACATGCCGCGATAATCACGCCGTCGGCACCCTTCTGGAATGCCTTAAGTACGAAATGAGGCGAAACCCGCCCGCTGCACATGGTCCGGATCACGAGTATGTTTGCCGCATACTTCAGCCTCAGTGAACCACTAAGGTCAGCTGCTGCGTAGCTTCACCAGTGACAGCAAAAAGCAATAATCAAGGGTTCAAACTGCATAGATTTATCCATTTGTGTCTGTGCGGATTTTTCCATACTTCACCATCAGTTTGGCCTTCCATGTTCATTATACCGATGCCTCATATCATATTCAAAATTAATGTCCACCATTTTTTGCCCGGTGAGTCTGCGAGATCAATATTCGATCCCCAGGTTCACCTGCGGGGTAAAAATCCTGCCGGCCGACCCGATAGCCCCCGCTGGATCGGACCGCAGGACGCCGGGAAGGGATTGCACCGTCGTCAGGAGGCTGTTCCTCTCATCCTCGGACCGGACCTCGTCCCGTCCCTTACCGTCTCCGGACAAGGTACGGGAGACGAACAGATGAAAATAACCAAATTTGCACGGTCTCGTCATCTTGCCACCACCTTTTTTGACTGGACTGGACGCTCCGGCACCGGAAGGATCAGCTTCCGTCCGACATAAAGAGTGTCGGGGCGTTTCAGGCGATTCAGATCGATGAGAACGCGGGTCGTTGTGCCGTGCATTGTCGCAATCGCGGCCAGCGTATCGCCCTTTTTCACCCGGTATGCCGTTGTCGCTCCGGACTTCGAGATCGGATCACGCTTCCTGTCGGCGACGGATTTTGCCTTCCCCTTCACCACCCCAACAGACGGATCCCGAGGCTTGCCTTCCTCTTCACGGACGGAAAGGGATACGCGTGTCGCCGGAAGGGCCGGCAGAAACTCCACGACAGAACGGGCAACCCCCTCCGCAATTCGCGTCTGAAAGCGGTCGCTCCGCAACAACTTTTCCTCTTTTGCATTGGAGATATAGGCGGTTTCGATCAGTATCGACGGAACCTCCGGGAGCTTGAGCACGCGGAAAGGCGCCTCCTGAATGGTCGCGAATTTCAGATGGTTCGCCGCGCCCAGTTCTCTCAGCAGAAGAGTGCCGAAGGTTCTGGACTGGTTGATGGTATGGGTCTGGAACATATCCAGGATAATCGGATCGGAGGCATCGTTTCCTTCCCCGTTGGCAACCCCGCCGACAACGTCGGCCAAGTTTTCATTGTTGGCGAGAATCTTCGCCGCCTCGCTGCTCGCCGCCCCGGTGGAGAGGCAGTAGACCGAACTGCCGCTGGCCACCCGATTTCTGGCCGCATCCGCGTGGATGCTCACGAAGAGATCCGCACCGTATTCTCTCACAATCATGAGTCTTTTCTTGAAGGATACATAATAATCGCCATCCCGGGTCAGAAAGGCGCGGTAACCTTCCCTTTGATTTAGAAGATCCCGCAGTTTCAATGCAATCGCCAGCACGACACTCTTTTCCAGGGTCCCCTTTTTCCCGACCGCCCCCGGTGCTTCGCCCCCATGACCCGGATCGATCACGACGACCCGCGACTTGCGCGTGACCTTAATCCGTTCCCGTGCATCACTCTCCTGTTTCGCGGCATCCGGCAAACTGATGTCAATAACGATCCGGTACGGCTTATCCTGAAATTTCTTTAATTTGAAAACGTTGGTCTGGAGGGGGCCGGGTAAGGAGAGCTCTACGCGTACCCCGGAACGAGGACGGGCGGAAAGGACAATCCCCTCCACCCCCGGCTTATTCAGGACGGTTAGACGGGGAAGATTTGGAGGCAGGGAGGTGGCGTCCAGATCGACGGCAATTTGCCGCTCCCCTTTTTCGACGGTAAAGGAGGCATCCTCGGTCGTATCGATCACGACCCGGGTGTGGTCCGGGGCCACCCAATGGCGAATGTTCAGGATCTCGTTCAAGGCCAGGGCTGAGGAGGGTCCACCGGATCCGAAGATCCAGATGACCAGAATCACGAAGAATTTTCCTGCACGGGACATGTCCGTATCCTTATGATTTCGTGACGGTTTCGTAATCAGATCCCAAGGCAAGGCGAGCCTGATTCGACAAGCCCACCATAATCGTTATGGAACCCGCTCCGACTCTACCGAAGGGCGCCATGAAGCATATGGACTTTTTGCGAAGTCGTCAAGTTTCCCGAAAATGTATCAGCTCCGGCCGACAATTTCAACCCCGATCGCGAAAAGAGATTGACAAGGTGGGGCGTTGATGGCATGGATACCGCCGCCAGAAGACCGGTACCGCAGCGCTGTGGAAAAAGGTTGAATATTCTCCCGGCCTGTAGTATGGACCAACGGTATGACCGACCGCTCCGGCGGACGTTTTTTAGGGGGCGATTAGCTCAGTTGGATAGAGCGCTGGTCTCCGGAACCAGAGGCCGTGGGTTCAAGTCCCACATCGCCTACCA
>CAKKRN010000081.1 GCA_919902745.1 Syntrophaceae bacterium
TCGTCTTTGGCCGGATCTCCTCCGGAAGGGTTTCAAAAGCCTCCATGATGCCGAGGTTGCGGCAGACCCCTTCCACATTGGGAAAGACGTAGAAAGTCCCCTTCGGCTTCAGACAGCGGATCCCCGGAATGGCGTTCAGCCCCTCCACGACCAGGTCGCGGCGCATCTGGAAGGTGTCCACCATTTTTCGGATCGCGACCGGACCTTCCGGGGATTCCAGCCCCAGGCGCACCCCCTCCTGGTTGTAGGCGGCGGTGCAGGAGAAGTAGTTGATGTTGAGGTTCTTGAAGACCTCCGCCTCATCCCGCGTGGGAAACAGGGCCCAACCGATCCGGCCGCCCGTCCAGGCAAAGCTCTTGGAGGCGCCGCTCACCAGGATCGTGTTTTTCTCCATGCCGGGACAAGAGAGGATGCTGTGATGGCGGTGAGAATCAAACAGGATATGCTCGTAGATCTCGTCGGAAAAGATGCGGACATCCTCGCGGCATCGGGCGCGGATCACCCGGGCAATCTCCTGAAGCTGCTCCCGGGAGGCGACCCCTCCCGTCGGATTGGAGGGAAAATTGAGGAAGATCAGCTTTGTTTTTTCCGTCAGCACGGATTCCAGCTCTTCGCCGGAGAGGGAAAACGCGTTCTCCTCCTTCAGATGGATGGGCGCCGGCGTGGCGCCCACGTAAGGGATGAAGGATTCGTAGATCGGAAAACCGGGGCTGGGGTAGACCACCTCGTCCCCCGGGCCGCAGTAGGTCTGCTGGCACAGGCCGATGGGGGGCTTTCCTCCCGGAAAGACAACGACGCGTTCCGCCTCCGCGCGGATCCCCCGTGTTTCCGAAAGCTGCCTTGCGATGGCCGCCCGGAGGGAGGGGATCCCCTGTGGGTCGCAGTAATGGGTGTTATCCAGGTCGATCTGGCGTTTGACCTCCTCCTTGATGAAGGCGGGAACCGGGAAATCGGGTTCTCCGATGTTGCATCGGACCACCTCCCGTCCCTGCTCCTCGAGGAGGCGGATCAAAGGTCCCATCTTGAACGCGTTCTCACTGTCGATCCGTCCCGCCCTGTCTGCATAGAGTCCCATCGTCATCCCCTTATTCTCGGAAATTGGGGACAGATTTCAAATCTGTCCCCAATTTCCCCTCAAATCTGTCCCCGGATTCCCACGTACGAAAACAGGGCGTTCGGCCATTGCCGAACGCCCTGCCCATCTGGCGGAGAGAGGGGGATTCGAACCCCCGTGAGGGCTGTTGGCCCCCAAATCGATTTCGAGTCGATCCCGTTACGACCACTTCGGTATCTCTCCGGATCTTGAAACCTTCTCATCTCCGGTGGAAGCGCCGCAATGCTGCGTTCACATCACACTGGTGATGCTAACCTCTTTTCGTGAAAAAATCCACTCAAAATTTCGCCGCATGCATCCCTGAGGACCCCCTCCGTGACGGAGACGGCGTGGTTGAACCGCCGGTCATCGAACAGGCGATAGAGGCTGACCACGGCGCCGT
>CAKKRN010000082.1 GCA_919902745.1 Syntrophaceae bacterium
AATAAATAGGGGCTCTGTCCCTAATTAAACCCGTTATTTCAAAAAGCCGTATCTGGCAAGCATCTCCAGGTCCACTCCCCCGGCCGGTCCGACCGTCGGCCGGGTCGCGCCGTCGGGTTCCTTCCCCGTTGAAATCAGTTTTTCCAGATATCTTGCGATGATATCCGTTTCAAGGTTGACGGTATCCGCCACCTTTTTGAACCCGAGGGTTGTCCCGGCCGCCGTGTGCGGGATGATGTTAACATAAAATATATTCTTTTCACAGCGGTTGACGGTCAAGCTGATGCCGTCCACCGTGATCGACCCCTTGGCGACGACATAGCGATCCAGCGCCGGATCGATTTCGAAACCGAAGACGATGGAGCCGGAGCGGGGGCTCTCCTCCACGATCCTTCCGATGCCGTCCACATGGCCGAGGACGATGTGTCCTCCGAGGCGGTCCATGACGCAGAGCGCCTTTTCCAGGTTGACACGGTCGCCCGCCTTCAGGCTCCGGAGGGTCGTCCGGGAAAGGGTCTCCGCGGAGACATCCGCCGTGAAGACCCGATCGGCCTTCGCGGTCACGGTCAGGCATGCGCCGCTGACGGCGATGCTGTCTCCGATCCGGACGTCGTCCAGATCGAGGGCGGTCTCGACCTCCAGAAGGGCGTCCTCCCCCCGGCGCGTCAGGCGCCGGACGGAACCGAGCGCGGCTGTGATTCCCGTGAACACCTTTTAGCCCTCCGTATTTCCTCTCTCCCTCTCCTTCTTCTTGGGGAGGAGGTCCTTCAATTCGTCCAGAAAGTCGCTGACATCCCGGAATTGACGGTAAACCGACGCGAAGCGGACATAGGCGACGCCGTCGAGGGCCTGGAGCTCCCGCATCACCTTTTCGCCGATGGCCGTGGAGGGGATCTCCTTCCCCTGGAGATCCTGACAGGCGCGCTCAACGTTGTCCACCAGGGTCTCGATCGCGTCCGTGCTGATCGGGCGCTTCTCGCAGGCCTTCTTGATCCCGGAGCGGATCTTCGTCCGGTCGAAGGGTTCCCGGCGGCCGTCCTTCTTGACGACCACGGGCAGGACCTCTTCGACGAATTCGTAGGTGGTGAAGCGCTTGCCGCAGCCGAGACACTCCCGCCGCCGCCGGATGGCGTCGCCGTCCTTGCTGATCCGGGAGTCGATCACCTTGTTTTCGCCGTGGGCGCAGAAGGGGCATTTCATCGTCGGATCACCTCGATTTCGGCCTCCGTCAGCATCTCTTCCGCAAGACTGTCGCGGTAATCGCCCCCGACCACGATCCGGACGATGCCGGCGTTGATGATCATCTTCGCGCAGATGATGCAGGGGTGGTTCGTGCAGTAGAGGGTCGCCCCTTTTACGCTGACCCCGTGCAGCGCGGCCTGGATGATCGCATTCTGCTCGGCGTGGAGCCCCCGGCAGAGCTCGTGGCGTTCGCCGGAGGGGATATGGTTCTGTTCGCGGAGGCACCCGATTTCCAGGCAATGGCGGAGTCCCGAGGGGGCGCCGTTATACCCCGTGGCGAGGATCCGCCGGTCACGAACCAGGGCGGCGCCGACACTTCGCCTGATACAGGTGGCGCGTTTCGCCACAAGCCCGACGATGTCCAGGAAATAGTCATCCCATGCAGGCCGTCCGTCCGTTTCGTTGCTCCCTTGTTCTCCCTGTTCGATCCCCTTCATGGCTTAAGGATCACCTCAGATTGGGCCTTGGGTTACCGGTTTTCCCGGATCCGCTCCGTGTAGATGGGAAATCGCTCGCAGAGGGAGCGGACCTCTTCCCGGACCTCGCCCAGGCGCTTTTCGTTGTGCATATCCCGGAGCACGGCGGAGAAGAGACCGGCGATCCGTTTCATCTCCGGCTCCTTCATCCCCCGCGTGGTCAGGGCGGGCGTGCCGATGCGGATGCCGCTTGTCACCTGGGCCCCCTTCGTGTCGTAGGGAATCCTGTTCTTGTTGATCGTGATGCCCGTCCGGTCGAGGGTCTCCTGCGCCTCCATGCCCGTGATGCCGAGGTCGGTCAGGTCGACGAGCATCAGGTGGTTGTCCGTTCCGCCGGAGACGAGGCGGAAGCCGTCCGCGAGGAGCTCATCGGCGAGGGTTCTCGCGTTTTTCAAGATCTGGACCTGATAACGCCGGAAATCGTCGGTGAGGGCCTCCTTGAACGCCACCGCCTTGGCGGCGATGATGTGCATTAGGGGGCCGCCCTGCATCCCCGGGAAGATCTTCTCGTCCAGGGCCTTGGCGAATTTCTGCTTGCACATGATGAGTCCCCCGCGGGGGCCCCGCAGGGTCTTATGGGTGGTCATCGTGACGAATTCGCAGCAGGGCACCGGCGACGGATGGAGAGCGGCGGCGACGAGGCCGCCGATGTGGGCGATGTCGGCGAGGATCAGCGCCCCGACCTCATCGGCGATGACCCGGAACTTCTCATAATCGATGATCCGGGGGTAGGCGCTGGCGCCGACGACGATGATCTTCGGCCGGTGCTTCTTCGCGAGGATTTCGACCTCGTTGAAATCGATGGTTTCCGTCTTCCGGTCCACGCCGTAGAAGACACCGCGGTAGAACGTCCCCGAGAAACTGGCCGGGCTCCCGTGCGAAAGATGACCCCCATGGGAGAGGTTCATCCCGAGGATCGTGTCCCCCGGCTGAAGCACCGTGAAATAAACCGCCATATTGGCCTGAACGCCCGCGTGGGGCTGGACATTGGCGTGTTCCGCCCCGAAGAGTCGCTTGCTCCGCTCAATGGCCAGCCGCTCCACGACGTCGACGAACTCGCATCCCCCGTAGTATCGCCGGCCCGGATAGCCCTCGGCATACTTGTTCGTCATGACGCTTCCCTGGGCCTCCAGAACGGCCTCGCTGACGAAGTTCTCCGAGGCGATCATCTCCAGCTTCCCCGCCTGCCGCCGGGTTTCCTGGCGGATCGCCTCCGCGACCTCCGGGTCGGCCTGCATCAGATAAGACATGAGTTCCTTTCCATCCTGCTTTTCACCAACCGAGGGCGATAGTGGGGACACGATGCGGCATCATGTCCCCGTGTGCCGCGATTTATATTCAATTTCTCAATGATCTTCATTCAAATCGATCTCGCGGATCTTGTCGAGACGCCTCTGATGGCGCCCCCCTTCGAACGGGGTCGAGAGCCAAGTCCGGACGATATTTCCCGCCGTCTCCGGATCCGTTTTTCTTCCCGCGAGAACCAGAATGTTGGCATCGTTGTGCATCCGGCTCAGGCGCGCCGTCTCCTCGTCGAGGCAGAGGGCGGCCCGGACGCCAGGGAAGCGGTTGGCGACGATGGACATCCCCACGCCGGAACCGCAGATTAGAATCCCTCTCTGGAAAAGGCCGGCGGAAACCGCCCCGGCCGCCTTTGCACCGAAATCGGGGTAATCCGCGGCCCGATCGCTGTCCGTTCCGACGTCGGTAACGGCGAACCCCATCTCCGCAAGGAAGGGTTTAAGCGACTCTTTCAGCGAAAAGCCCCCATGGTCCGCGCCGATGATGATTTTCTCTGCCGTCATTCCTATCCCTCAAATTTCCGGAGGATCAGGACGGCATTCACCCCGCCGAAGCCGAAGGTGTTGGACATCGCCGTCCGGATCTCCTTCTTCCTCGCCTGATGGGGGACGTAGTCCAGGTCACAGGCGGGGTCCGGGTGGTCCAGGTTGATCGTCGGGGGGAGCACCCCCTCGCCGATCGCCTTCAGGCAGAGGATCGCCTCCACCGCTCCGGCCGCGCCGAGCATGTGGCCCGTCATCGATTTGGTCGAACTGACGGCGAGCCGCTGCGCGTGTTCCGCGAAGAGCGTCTTGATGGCCTCCGTCTCGCAGGCGTCGTTCAGAGGCGTGGAGGTCCCGTGGGCGTTGATGTAGTCGATTTCCGCGGCGTCCATCCCTGCATCCCGCAGGGCGGCCTTCATGCAGCGGGCGGCGCCCTCATGCCCCGGCGGCGGGGCGACCATGTGAAAGGCGTCGCTTGTGACGCCATAACCTGCAAGTTCGCCCTGGATCCGGGCGCCCCGCTCCAGCGCATGCGGCAGGGCCTCGAGGATGACGACCCCTGAACCCTCGCTGATCACGAAGCCGTCGCGGTCGCGGTCGAAAGGGCGGCTTGCCTTTTGGGGTTCGTCGTTGCGCCGGGAGAGCGCCCGCATCGCATTGAATCCGGCGACGCAGAGCGGGGTGACCGCTGCGTCCACCCCTCCGGCGATCATGACATCGGCATAGCCGTCGGCGATGATCCGGGCGGCGTCCCCGATGGCGCAGGCGCCCGAAGCGCAGGCCGTCACGGTGCAGTTGATCGGCCCCTTCGCCCGGAATCGAATCGAGACATGGCCGGCGGCGAGGTTGGCCAGGACGGCGGGGATGGTAAACGGGGACATCTTTCGGGGACCTCCCTGGAAGATCGCCTCTTTTTCCTTCTCAATCGTGGCCAGCCCACCGATGGCGGAGCCGATGATCACGCCGGTCCGTTCCGCCCCTTCCTCTTCGATGATCAGCCCGGCATCGGCCATGGCCATTTCGGCGGCGGCCAGGGCGTAGATGATGAAATCATCGACACGCCGCAGCTCTTTCTTGTTTACGTACCGGAGCGGGTCGAACCCCTTGAGCTCGCCGGCGATCTTCGTCTCGAAGGCCGTACAGTCAAAGCGGGTGATGGGCGCGACGCCGGATCTTCCTCGGCAGATTCCTTCCCAGGTCTCTGCGACGGTGTTGCCGAGCGGTGTGACGGCGCCCATGCCTGTTATAACGACCCTTCTTTTCAACAGTTCCCCCCTTTGTGCCGCGTCGGATCGCCGGCCGGCGACGGCGCCTTTGCGGCGGACGGCACAGGCTGACGGACGCTACTCATGCCATGCGACGCCCTTGTTCCGGAGGTAATCCAGGACATCCTTGATCGAGCGGATCTGCTGGAGTTCGTTGTCGGCGATCTGAATGTCGAAGGTTTCCTCCATCTCCATGATCAGTTCGACGAGGTCGAGGGAGTCGGCCCCCAGATCGTCGATAAACGAGGCCTCGGGAACGCACTCCTCCCGTGTAACATCCAATTGCTCCACGATAATGCCGATGACTTTTTCTTCCAGTGTCATGAAAACTCCCTCCTTACAGAATAACCCCTGCCGCGGCAGGGGTCCGAATACCTTTTCCCATGCATGGGTTTATTCTCCCGCTCCGGAATCACGATATCAACAATTTTATTCGGGAACATCACTATTCAACGCCGCAGCGGTCATTTCCAGCGACGCCTCGTCTTCAACGTTGAGGAGACGGAATCGCCGGTCGATCCGCCGGATCAGTCCGGAAAGGATCCTTTTGGGGCCGATCTCCACGATGGTGTCGACGCCCATCTCCGCCATCCTTGCGATCGTCTCCCTCCACCGGACGGGGGAGGTGATCTGGCGGACGAGGAGCTCCGGCGTCCGTTCCCGCGAGTGGAGGAGCAAGGGGTCGCAATTGGGAATCACGGGGGGCTCGCAATCCCGGAACGCGATTTCTCCGAGAGCGGTCGCGAACCGTTCGGCCGCCCCTCGCAGCAGGCGGCAGTGGCAGGGGACGCTGATCGGAAGAAGGACCGCCCGGACGCCCTCTTGGGTTCCCGCCGCCGCGATCACCTCCGAGACGGCCCCCGTGTGCCCGGAGATGACGATCTGGCCGGGGGCATTTTCGATGGAGACGGCCACGGCATGATCTTCAGCGTCGCGTTCACGGCACAACGCCTCCACCTCCTCCCGCGGGAGGCCGAGAATGGCCGCCATCGCGCCTTCGCCAACGGGAACGGCCTCCTGATGGAGCTGCGCCCTCCGGTGAACAACGGAAAGGCAATCGCGCAGGCCGACAGCGCCGGCCGCATGCAGGGCGGTATACTCCCCGAGACTGTGACCCGCCATGACAAAGGGTTTCACCGCCACCCGTTCGGAAAAGGCCCGCCAGGCAGCAATCTCCACCGTGAGGACGGCGATCTGCGTGTTTACCGTCAGATCGAGGAGCTCCTGAGGCCCCGTGAAACAAAGCGAAACCATGTCCGTACCGAGGACATTCCCGGCCTCGGCAAACAGATCTCTCACGCTCTGATGTCCGCGGTACAGATCCTGACCCATCCCGGGATGTTGCGAGCCCTGTCCCGGAAAGACAAGAGCGAATCTACCCATGCGTGTTCCCTCTTCCTATGGTTCAGGATGCCTTTTCGATCGGGACGATCTCCCTGCCCCTGTATGTGCCGCAGTTGGGGCAGACATGGTGGGGCAGCTTGGGCTCATGGCATTGCGGACATGCGGAAGCCGTGACCGGTTTCAGAAAATCGTGCGCCCTTCTCATGTTTTTTCTGGATTTGGAATGTCTCTTGATTGGATTTGCCATAACGTATAACCTCTTTCTCCTTAAGGTTGAGCCTTGAATTGTTTTAAAATGGCAAGCCGTTCATCGGGGAGTTCGCCCCGACAATCGCAACTTGTCGCATTCAGGTTGGCGCCGCAATGGGGACAAAGCCCCCGGCAGGACTCCGCACAGAGCGGTTTGAACGGGATCTGCAGCAGGATCTGTTCGAAGACCGCCGCGTCCAGATCGATTACATCCTCCTCGTAGTACGCGAAATCGAGATCCGTTGCGCTCAGCTCCACATCCTCCTGCGGCAGGGAAGGGGGAGGGGCGAACGTATAATGGAATGAAGATTGGAGCGACAAACGGGTCGTTTCCAGACAGCGGCTGCAGGGCATCTCCGCGGCGGTCGCAACGCTCCCTTCGATAAAGATGTTTTCCTTCATCCTCCGGACGGCGCAGGCGACGTCGACCCGGTCCAGGACGAAACCACCCGACCCCGTCTCCGGCAGGCGCTGCTGGAACCATTCTCCGTTCCTTTCGAACCGGAGGTTTATTCCCCCTTCGGGGATGTTGCTGACGTTGATCTTCAAAAAATATCCCTTTCCCGCTGTTGAAAACGGTTCCTTCCCCAAACGGAGAGCTGCCGAATAAAGGGTTGAAGTAAATTCTAAATCGGCTGAATTGTCAAGCATAATTTATCGCCAAATCCGCCTTGACAAAAGATCGGGTGTGGACCTATATGGCGTAGCGTTTCGCGCGATGATCAACCGGTTTTCAACAATACGATTTCCGGCGGAAATAATTTCCATCAGGTGATGAAGATGACGAATGATAAGGTGAGAACGCGCTTTGCCCCGTCGCCGACCGGCTTCCTCCATATCGGCGGCGCCCGGACGGCCCTGTTCAACTGGCTCTATACGCGGCGGTGCGTAGGCACCTTCGTCCTGAGGATCGAAGATACCGATCAGGCGCGCTCGACGGATGAATCGACACGGGCCATCCTGGACGCGATGACATGGCTCGGTTTGAACTGGGACGAGGGACCTTACTTCCAGGCGGAGCGGGTGGGCATCCACCGGGAGATGGTGCAGAAGCTGATCGACGAGGGGAAGGCCTACTACTGCACCTGTTCGCCCGGGGCGCTGGAGGCCAAGCGGAAGAAGGCCCTCGCCGAGGGGCGGAAACCAAAATACGACGGGACTTGCCGGGACAGGGGGTTGAGCCGATCGCCGGAGTCGGTTGTGCGGTTCCGCTGCCCGGATGTGGGCGTGACCGTCATGCGCGACCTGATCAAAGGGGCCATCTCCTTCAGCAACGAGGAGTTGGATGACCTGATCATCGAACGGGCCGACGGGTATCCAACCTACAACTTCGCGGTCGTGGTCGATGACGCCCAGATGGGGATCACCCACGTCATCCGGGGGGACGACCACGTGAACAATACCCCGAAGCAGATGCTGATCTACGAGGCGCTGGGGTGCGAGGTGCCGCTGTTCGGCCATGTCCCGATGATCCTGGGTTCCGATAAGGCGAGGCTCAGCAAGCGCCACGGGGCGACGTCGGTGATGGCCTATCAGGAGATGGGGTATCTGCCCGAGGCGCTGGTGAACTACCTGGTCCGGCTCGGCTGGTCGCATGGCGACCAGGAGATCTTCACGATGGAGGAGCTCATCCGCGCGTTTTCGCTGGAGGCGGTGGGAAAATCGGCGGCCGTCTTCAATCCGGAGAAGCTTCTCTGGCTGAACCAGCATTACATCATGGCCTACCCGGCAGAAAAACTGGTGGAGGTGGTGACCCCCTTCTGGGAAAAGAAGGGTTTCGATGTCTCGGACGGCGGGTTTGTCGCGCAAGCGGCGGCGAACCTCCGGACGCGGTCGAAGACCCTCGTGGAGATGGCCGATTCCGGTTCCTTCTTCTTCCGGGAAGAGGTGGATTACGATCCGGCGGCGGCGGCGAAATTCCTGACGCCGGAATATGCCGGCCACCTGGAGGCGGTTGTCGAGCGGATTCCCGACATCGCGGACTACACGAAGGATGGGCTGGAGATCTTTCTCCGGGCCCTTGCCGAGGAGCGGGGGACGAAGCTCAAATGGATCGCCCAGGCGCTCCGCGTTGCCCTGACGGGAAAGACCGTGAGCCCCGGGATCGACGAGGTGATGGTCACCCTGGGGAAGGAACGGGTGATTCGGAAAATCCGGCGGGCGATCGATCAGATCAAGGCCGGCTGTTGATTTTGGCCTTGACAATTTTGCTATCATTCATTAGAAAGAAACGCTTCTACGAGAAGTTGATGCAGGAGTAATTTTGCTGGTCGAACATGCGGATGATGCCCTTTAAGGGTTTAATCCCCGTTCCCAGTCATGGTCCCATCGTCTAGTGGTTAGGACGCTGGCCTCTCACGCCGGAAACCGGGGTTCAAGCCCCCGTGGGACTACCAAAACATTACAAGGGGTTAGCTGATAACGGCTGACCCCTTTTCCGCTTCGGTTGCGGCTGGGTTGCGGAAGGTTGCGTCGTCGTCCAGCCTGTCCGCCGCCGCCTTGTTCCCCTCCGGGGCGAGATGCCCGTAAATATCCACCGTAACCTTGATGCTGTGGTGGCCCAACTGGTCCCGGATATAAGCCAGCGATTCTCCGGCCTGAATCAGCATGCTGGCGTAACCGTGCCGCAGGTCGTGGATGCGGACCCTCCGCAGCCCCGCCTTTTCCAGCGCCTTCCCGAACACCCGCTCCCGCCAGTGGCCTTCGATCAGCGGCGTCCCCGTCTCCGAGATAAAAACCCACTCGGGGACCTTCCCCCACCCGTTCTGGAGGGTTTCAATCCGCCGCTGATTTTTCAGATTCGAGAGAACCTCCGACAACTGCCTCGACATGTCCACCCTGCGGCTCTTGCCCATACAACCTTACCAAGCCGCGCCAGATGGTCTGGGTGCCTGGGAAGCCGTCGTCTTTTCTTCCCATGTGGCCACCCATGCCTGCGACCATAAATACCGCCTGGCGTATGGTAGGGGGTTTATCGGGAGCAATGGGCGTTTTGTTCACATAGCAGCAGAGAGCCTTCCACTCGATATCCTTAAAGAACACAGTGCAGGGTGCATTGGGCGTCTCCCTACCGAGCATCGTAAGGTAATAGACGCGCCAGGCGACCACCATATCCACACCGAGACAGGTTTCCAGACGATCGGCCGTTTCGAGCTGGCGGTCCTTAATCCGACAACCGCTTTTGAGGGTACGGTGGAAGACCTCAATGCCCCAGCGTCCCGAATACCGGCGGCGCTACGCCCAGTAATGAGCACAATTCTATCAGGAAGGATTGGTAGTTCGCCAATTCCTTGCCGCCGGACAACTCCCAGCGGGCGATGAAGGCGACGGCTATCGTATCGGCGGTTTGTATGTCATTCATCTCGATCGCTCTGATATCTTCTGGAAGTGTCTTCTAATCGGACATCTCCGCTATTTCCCCTAACCTCTTGATGAGCAGAGGCAAGCGCGACTGGCTGGCACGATCAGGGGAAAGATGGCCGGGAATCGACTCGCGGAATTCATTGTTTGCCAAAAGAGTCCTGAAGGTTCGTGACAGGAAATCCTTCAGATCATCCGATGAGCTTCTAATTTCAGAGACGATTTCCGGTCGGCCATCCAGGATCGTGATGATGTCAACCAGCCAGCGGCAGACAGGCGCATTTTCACTCATATCCTGTTTGAAACCCC
>CAKKRN010000083.1 GCA_919902745.1 Syntrophaceae bacterium
TGGCGGAAGTGCATGGGAATCGAACCCACCTGGGACGGTTCTAGCGCCCCACACCGGATTTGAAGTCCGGGAGGCCCACCAGTGACCTTTGCACTTCCGTGACGTTTGAATAACATATCCGGCCTGGGAATGAAAGGGGTGATGTTTCTAATAACCCGGTTCCAGTGTCCAATCCAAGGAATCGTCGAGGAGTTGGACCGTCACCATACCGCCCGCCTGGACCGTTGTGACCCCTTCCGGGAGGATGATCAGGCCGTTCGCCCTGACCATCGACTTCAAGATGCCGGAGCCCTGGTCGCCCGTCGTGATGACGGTGTAAAGATCCCCGTCCCTTTGGATCCTGGCCCGGATAAAATGCCGGATTCCCGACTTCTTGTTGATATCCTCGCCGAGGCGCGCCTGGACGGTCTGCCGAAACAGGTTCACGCGTCCCATCATCTTGAGGATCGCAGGACGGATGAACTGCTCGAAGGAGACCATCGCGGAGACGGGGTTCCCCGGAAGACCGACGAGGGGAACTTCACCCAGCATGCCGAAGGCGAGCGGCCGTCCCGGTTTCATCGCGACCCGCCAGAACTGCATGCGGTTTCCCTCCTCCTTCATGACCTCCTTGACGAGGTCATAGTCCCCGACGGAGACGCCGCCGGAAGAGACGATCAGATCGGCCCGGATGGCGGCCCGGAATTTTGCAACGATGTCCTCCCTCCGGTCGCGTGCGATGCCGATCTGTAGAGGGATGGCGCCGCAGTCGAGAACGAGGGCGGCGAGCGAATAGCTGTTGCTGTTGACGATCTTCCAGGGCGATGGCGTCTCGTCGATGTCGGTGAGTTCATCCCCCGTCGCGACGATGGCAACGAGCGGCCGCTGGTGGACGGAGACGAAGGAGCGCCCGAAGGCGGCCAGCATGCCGACTTCTGCGGGTCGGATCACCTCGCCCCGGAAGATCACCTTTTCCCCGGGCTGCACATCCTCTCCCGCCAAACGGATGTCCTGTCCATGTTTTGCCTCGACAAGGATGGCGACCTGCCCGTTTTCCTTCCGCGTATCCTCCATCCGGACGACGGCGTCGGCGCCCTCCGGGACCGGCGCGCCGGTCATGATCCGCGCGGCCTGCCCCGGCCCGATCCGCTTTTCAGGGATGGCCCCGGCGGGGATCTCCTCGACGACCTCCAGCATCGCCGGCGTGTCCGCTGATGCGCCGCGGGTATCCCCCATGCGTAGGGCGTAGCCGTCCATCGCCGAGTTGTCTTTCGGCGGGATGGCACGTCCGGCATAAACATCCTCGCCGATCACACGCCCCAGCGCATCGAGGATATTCACCTTCTCCAGCCCGAGCGGGGAGATCGCAACCAGGATCCTTTTCAGGGCCTCTTCAACGCTGATCATTGTCGTCACCTTTTTTGAAAGTGTTGAAACGCTACCTGAAATGGCTTTCCCTGTCAATAGTGACGATCCCATAAAAAATCTTAAAAGTCGTGAAAATGGGATGGCTTCGTAAAAAGGCCGCAGGCAAGGCGCGCGAATCCTGAGGAATGAGGAATCGGGGACATGTTCCGGAAGCCCAAAGGGATCGGAACGTGTCCCCGGAACAAGCCGCAATGACGAGGGATGAAGCGCAACGCAGCATCCGGACTTTTTACGTAGCCG